>CAKOZB010000047.1 GCA_934131055.1 uncultured Clostridia bacterium
CTCTGCTCTATTCTTATTTTTATTCTTTCTATGTAATAAATTTTTATTTAATTTCTCATCTCTGTTACTATTCTGTTCTTGTTTTTTTAATTTCTTAATATTCAAAAAATCCCTTAACATACAAATCACCTAATTATATGTATTCGGGTTTCTATTGAATATTCCCTAACAAAAAAGATAATACCTATTTTCTCAAATAAGTATTATCTATTTAATAATCTGTGTTAATTTTTTTATTAATTTTTCGAACCAAGAAGAATTGTCATTTAATATTACTTCTTCTGATGCAGGTTCTACATAGTCTTTTTTCTGTAAGTCTAGATAAATTTTGTTGTTATTATCTAATTTTTGCATTCCCAATTTATCTTGTGCAGCCTTTTCGATAGAACTTAAATTTAAGCTATTTTCTATGCTTACTTTTAATTGCTCATTTTCTTTTTGCACCGCACTTACTTTTGATTTTATGTTTTCTTTTGAATTGTATTCTTCATTTATTAGTGAGTATCTATAACTTATGGTAAATAGCATAACAAAAGCAAGACCAATATAAACTACTGGTTTATAATTGTACTTATTCTTTTGCTGTTTGCTAGGTTTCTTTGTGTTTTGTGGCTTTACATTTGTTTTTTTCTTAGCTTTTTTTGTTGGTACATATTCAGGCTGTAATTTCTTTGGGCTAGTCTCATACTGGTACCCATAGCCTCCATAGTTTGCCATAAGTTATTCCCCACCTCTTTTCTTCTTTAGGTTTTATTTTTTCTCGTGTCTTTCAAATATTCTAAGCTTAGCACTCTTTGACCTCGAGTTTTCTTCTTTTTCTTGCTCTGTTGCCTCTATTGGCTTTTTGTTAATCATCTTTCCATAAGATTTATAATTACAAACGCAATATGGCAATTCTTTTGGGCATGTACAATGTCCTTGAGCTTCTATATACGCATTTTTAACTGCTCTATCTTCTAATGAATGAAATGTTATAATGCATAGTCTTCCATTTTCTTTTAAACATTCAATAGAATTTAAAACAGTATAATACAATGGTTTTATTTCATTATTTACTTCTATTCTAATTGCTTGAAATGTTCTTTTTGCAGGGTGTCCGTCTTTTTGTTTAGATTTTGGTATAGATTCTTCTATTATTTTTACAAGTTCAGCTGTTGTTTCTATAACTTTTTCAGCTCTATATTTACAGATATTTCTTGCAATATTTCTAGAGAATTTTTCTTCTCCATACTCAAAAATAATATTGGCAAGTTTTTCTTCGTCATAATTATTAACAACATCTTTTGCTGTTAATGACTGCGTTTGATCCATTCTCATATCTAGTTCATTGCTTCCTAAATAGCTAAATCCTCTATTACGCTCGTCTAATTGGTATGACGAAACTCCCAAATCCAACAAAATTCCATCAACTTTGTCTATATTCAATTCTTCTAAGATTTCTTTTATTTCATCATGATTGCC
Source organism: uncultured Clostridia bacterium (assembly GCA_934131055.1). GTDB lineage: Bacteria > Bacillota > Clostridia > TANB77 > CAG-508 > CAG-245. Next base: position 1,462 of record CAKOZB010000047.1, read on the forward strand.
ATGAACATATTTTACATTTGAAAATTCTTTTAAATTTTCTTTTGCAGCTTTTAAAGCTTCCTCATCACGGTCAATGCCAATTAACATTCCCTTTTTAGACAACCTTTTAGCAATTTCTTTGCTATGTCCGGCTCCTCCAAGAGTTCCATCAACATATATTCCGTCTGGATTTATATTAAGTCCTTCAATACATTCATTTAGCATTACTGGGGTATGTTTAAATTCCAAGTTTCTATCCTCTACTTTTTAAAATTTTATATAGCACAATCAGTTGGTATTATTCATACCAACTGGCAAGTGCTATCTTATTATCCTTTTCATTAGTATTTTGGACTTCATTTGTTCACTCCATCATTCGTAATTTTCATTATCTTTAGTGGTAATTTATAGCCATCTTTAGTTTCTACTAAATTTAGCTTTGGTAATTTAAAATATTTAATCTTTTGAATTGGATTTCATCTCGTGTTTTCTTTTGGTGTAGGTTAGTTTTCTTTAGTTGGATACATTTTATAGTTGAAAATTTTTTTCTTTTGTTCACATTTGGCTTTAGTATTTTAATGTTTTATCATTTGTTTATAATTTTCTCTTTTGTTTAAGACTATATAAACTTATAAAAGTTATATACCTAAATCTTCCATGTTTTGTTCTATTTCTTCAATAGAAAGATTTTCTTCACTATTGTGTTCTTCCCATTTTGCCTTGTCCCAGATTTCTATTCTGGTACCAGCTCCGATTATTGTTATATCCTTGTCCAATTTTGCAACTTCACGAAGCTTTCCTGCTATTAAAAATCTTCCTTGTTTGTCTAATTCACATTCTGTTGCCCCTGATAAAAAGAATCTTACAAAGTTTCTAGCATTTTTGTTGGTGATTGGTAGTGCCTTTAATTTATCTTCGAATTTTTCCCATTCAGACATAGAAAATCCAAACAAACAACCATCTAAACCTGTTGTTAGTATAAATTTTTCTCCCATGTCCTCTCTTAACTTGGCTGGCATTATTAATCTGCCTTTCGCGTCAAGAGAATGTTCGTATTCTCCAATTAACACTTTTATTCACCTCGCTAACACTTTTTCACCACTTTGTACCACTTTCTACCACTTCAATTAAATTGTAATACAAGAAATTTAAAAAATCAATACTTTTTTCAAAAAATTTTTCAAAATTTTGTTAATTTAACATTTATTAATTTTAATTTCTTTTTCTGATAATACTTTTTGTGCCACAGATATAAAATTACATTCTGTATCTGTTAAATATATTTCTGTTTTTCCTATTTTAGAACCACCCAGCAATTCTTCTCCTAAAAGATTTTGAAGCTGATTTGCAATTACAGTTCCAGTGTTTATAACTTCGGCATCTGGTCTCAACTCATTCTTAAACAGCTCTGCAAATAACGGATAGTGCGTGCATCCAAGTACTAAGGCGTCTACATCATGCAAATTTCTCATATATTCATGTACAGTCAATTTTGCTATTTCGTTATCAATCCATCCCTCTTCTGCCATCGGTGCTAACAACGGGCATGGATTGCTCGAAATTTCCAAATTATTATTGTAATTTAAAATAGATTTTTCCCAAACATTGCTCCTAATAGTTCCCGCTGTTGCAACAACACCAACTTTATGAATATTCTTATTCTTCGATATGTATTTTGCTGTTGGCTCTATAATTCCAATAATTGGAATATCGTACAACTCTTTTACAACGTCTAAAGCCTGACTTGTGGCTGTGCCACAAGCAATAACTACAGCTTTCACATTCTTCGAAATTAAAAAATCTATTCCATTTTTAGTTAAATTTATAATACTTTCTTTAGATTTACTTCCATACGGAAAACTCTTCGTATCCCCTAAATACACAATATCTTCATTTGGAAATTTCTTTCGTATTTCTTTATAAACTGTTAGTCCTCCTACTCCAGAGTCAAACATTCCAATTGGTCTATTATCCATAATTTATCTTATTCCTTCCATATTCGAATCAAATTAGAAAACAATTAAATTTTGGCAATGAAATTTGACATAGTCAAAATTGTAATTATTTTTCAGCTCTAACAGATTATATGGCAAAACCATAACTAATGCAACAGTAACAAAAATATTACCATTACATAATATATATAAAGCAATAGTTGCTAATTAAATGAAAGGAAGAATAAATTATGGAGTATGATAAAAATATTTGCCCAGTTGTTAATGTTGACGGAGTAATAGAAAGAGGAAAACAATATGACCTTGATATAACTTTGCCAGAAGATAATAGAAATGTCATCTATGGTATAGTTAGAGATTGCTACAAAGATCCTGTAAAAGACGCTGTTGTAAAGCTTATAGAAGTTGAGTGCAAAATGGGAAAAGACATTAGAAAACCTGTTTCTCACACATTTACTGATGAAAATGGAGAATTCGTATTCGGACCACTTTGCGCTAACAGACTTTATGAAGTTGAAATTTGGGTTAACAACGTAAAACACGCAAAAATATGTACTGAATGCCACCGCCAGGGTGAATGCTTAAAAGGTGTTGACATGGATTGCAAGAAAGACGACTGGAAACCAGGAAAGCCAGGAAAACCTTGCGATGAAAAGCCATGTTGCAATAGAGATTCAGAAGCATCATCAGAACAATAATCTTGCAGAAAACTAAGGCTAAATATTAAAAATATACAGCCTTTTGATTAGACAAAAAGATAGAAGGAATGGATTTTTCCGCTCCTTCTATGATTTTTATATTTAAACTAACCCCATTTTTCTTGCAAATTGTTTTCCTTTTTTCATCATTTTCTTTGTGTCATTTTTTGATATCCAATCTGTGCAAAACATTGTTACACCAACTGTAACCATACTTCCAACTAACATTCCTTCAATAAATTTCATGTAATTACCTCCTTTTTAGTTTAGTATTGTCTTTTTTTACCTTTTATATACAGTTTAAAATAGGAATATATTTCATATGCACTTATAAATAATAGGAATACTCCAAAAAGTTTTCGCAGTTTTATAACTGGCATATCCCTTGATACTACTGCTCCACAAACAGCTCCTATTACTCCAAATACTATGAAAAACATTGCGTTTTTAAAGTTGATTAATTTTCTTTTTGTATTAATAATAATACAAACTAATGCAGATGGAATAAAGAACAACAAGTTTGTTGCCTGTGCTATGTGTTGTTCCAAATTTAAAAATAATGTTAAAAATAAAATTAATACAGAACCTCCACCCATTCCTAAACCAGTAAATATACCTGCTAAAATTCCAATAATTATTTCTAACATTTCATGCCTTCCACCTTTCTATAGTCTTTTAGAAAAACACTATCTTTATACCAGAATAAATTAGAAATAAAATAAAAATTAATTTTAAATATTTTCCTTTTAATATAGCTAATAATTTTGAGCCAATAAAGCTTCCAATAATTCCACCAATACAGCACAGTATTCCAGTTTTCCAATTTATATAGTTACCCGTTCCATATAATATTGCTGTAACAAGCACCATTGGCAATATACAAAATATGGCTGTAGCTCTTGCCTCTTTTTCTGAAGAATCGAAAAAATGAATATATGCTGGAATCAATAAAAGTCCTCCACCAGACGCAAACATTCCACTAATAAACCCTACAATTAAACCCACTAATATCTTTTTCCACATAAAAAATCCTTTTTAGTATTATTAGTAAAAATACTATATTTATTCATTTTATATATAATTGATAAAAAAATAACAGTCTAATGCTTGTTATCAAGCATAATACAGCCTCAAATGTCTATGTTTAATATAGCATTTTCAATACGATAAATGAATTTAGATAAAAAATATTTTATATAACCTGTTTTTTTAATGTAAAAGACTTGTTTTTTTAATAATTTTATGATATCATATTTAATAGTCGATTTTAGTAAATCAATAGGAGGTGCAATAGTTATGGCAAAATGTGCAATTTGTGAAAAAGCAGTATCACACGGAAATAAAATTAGTATAGCACGTTCTCATGTTAGTAGAAGAGCTTCTAGAACATGGAAACCAAATCTAAGAAGCGTTAAAGCTGTTGTAGATGGAGAAACAAAAACAATTCAAGTATGTTCAAAATGTCTACGTTCTGGAAAAGTAAACAGAGCATAATTTAAAATCGTCGTTCCATTTAGTTGGTCCTGACGATTATTGTTATTTTGAATAATTGAAATAAATTATTATACAGAAATAAAATGATGTATTTAATAAGGCTACTTTTAGTAGTCTTGTTTTTACATCATTTTATTTTTTCATATGTATTATTCTTCTTTCAATCCGAATATTAATTTAACAAAGCCTCTTAAAAATTTTGGCACTTTTTTTACCACAATTTTCATATTTAATCACACTCCTCCCTACAAGGTACAAATCTGGTTTGAAAAAATTAAATTTTGGCAAAATTTAAAAGGCAATGGAGCATACTTTGTGTATGTTGTTGTAAATGTAATTTGACGAAACCAAAATTGTAATTATTTTTCAACCTAAACTGCTATTTTTCTACTTTTTACAAAATAGCCATGCAACTCCCAGTATAAACAATGCACAACCTATTATAAATAGCCATCCTGTAATTGGAAGTAATAACACAAGCAATATTCCCGAGCCTACTCCAATAAGGCAAACTCCTATAGTCTTTTTTAATGCTTCAAACATATATTACCTCCTTTTTTATATAATATTATTTGTTTTACATAAACGTGCTTCTATTTATTTATTTTGAAAAATATTGTATAATTGAGCTGAGCTTTAAATGAAATTATTTATTATACATTTACTGTACTAACATTAGAGCTTTATTTTGGAAAAATTATATAAGTTTCTAATTATTTTTCCTTGAAATCAAAATACGAAAGGACTCTTTATGACAAAACAAAATGCAATTAAAATTATAGAAATTTTAAAAGAATTATATCCAGACGCAAAATGCAGTCTAGATTTTAATACTCCATTTGAAATGTTGGTGGCTGTTTGTTTATCTGCCCAGTGTACTGATGAACGAGTAAATAAAACAACTCCATCTATATTTGCAAGATACGATACTCCACAAGACTTTGCTAATGCTGATATTCATGAATTAGAAGGACTCGTTCACCCATGTGGTTTTTACAAGAATAAGGCTAAAAATTTAAAATTAGCCGGTGAAAAAATTATGAAAGATTTTAATGGTATTGTTCCACAGACTATGGAAGAACTTATGACTATTCCAGGTGTCGGCAGAAAAAGTGCCAATGTTATAATGTTGGAGGCTTTTAACATGCCACAAGGAATTGCAGTAGATACACACTGCAAACGTATTGCAAATAGACTCGGATTCTCAAAAGAAACCGAGCCATCAAAAATTGAACAAGATTTATTAAAAGTAATTCCAAAAAAATATTACAAAGATGTTAATCATATTTTTATTTGGCATGGAAGAAATTTATGTACTTCTCAGAATCCAAAATGTGATAAATGCCCATTAAAGAATTATTGTAAATTTCATTGACATTTGGCCATTTTAATTATATAGTGTTTTTATAAATTACATATAGAAAGGGGAAATTTTATGAAATTTTCAAAGAAATTAAAATCAATTTTATTTTTTGCTTTAGTTTTAGTTGTGTTACTTTCATCTGTTGTTTTTGCAGATAATGAAACACCCATTACAAAAGCAGATAACGAAGCAGGAATTATGCTAGTTGACGAAAATCTAGAAACTACCTCAAACGGTGTTTCTAAAACATTGTATTTAGCAGATTCTTCTGTTACAATTGACTATCCTGTTGAAGGAAATGTTTTTGTAATGGCTCAAGACCTTACTATTAGTGGTAATATCTCTGGAAATGTTTTTGCACTTGCACAAAACTTAAAAATAGAAACTACTGGTTCTATTAATTCAACTTTATTTGTTTGTGCAGAAAACGTTACAATTGATGGTACAGTATCTGATGTATTCTCTATATCTAGCAATTTAACTATTAATAACAATGCTAGAATTATGCAAGACATCACAGCTGGTGGTAGTACATTAAAACTTGGCGGAACTATCGGAAGAAATGCAAACTTTGGATTTGATGAAATATATGTATCGGATTCTGCAATGATTTTAGGAGATTTATCTTATTCTTCAAGAGTTGCTGCAATTTCAGAAGACATTGTGTCTGGTACAACATCATTTAAACCAATAGAGGAAGTTAAAATTGAGCCAAAAGATATTATTAAAGAAAAATTAAATGATTTATACACTTTATTAGTAGTTTCTTTAGTTATAGTTTTAATTGTTGTATATGCAATGCCAAAATTTGCAGATAAAGAGCAAAAAATTGTTGAAAACAAATTAGCAGTTACATTTGGATATGGTGCATTAGCACTAATACTAATTCCAGTTGCATGTTTAATATTATTCTGCACAATATTAGGAATACTACCTTCTATCGTGCTATTACTTGTTTACTTGTTTATAATTATGCAAGTTGCAACACCACTAGTTGCAATTGCTATGGCTAAAATAATTTGTCAAAAAATTAACAAAAATACTAAAGGATTTACCCTATTGTTTAGCATGCTGTTAGTTTTAGCAATCTGGGTATTAGAACTAATTCCTGTTTTAGGAAGCATTGTTTCATTGTTAACAGCTATGTTAGGACTTGGAATTATTGTGTATGCAGTTTTTCATTCGACTATAGAGCCTAAAAAAGACTCAAAAAAAGATGACAAAATTGTTGCAGAAGCAAGTGCAATTATAGAAACAAATGGAAAAGATGAAGAAAATAAATAAAAATTCACTTGTGCATCTAGTGTTTTTTGTATTTATAAAACCCCAAGTTTATTGTAATGAACTCAAAAAGCTGGTCAGTATAATAGATTGAGTATATCGGAAAGTTTGTGTAAACTTTCCGATATACTCATCTGGGGTTATTTTACGCCGTTTTATTGAGCGCTTACGTTATATTTCTGCTTCTCAGTTTAGGGTGAAGCATCCCTGTTTCTAATTTAGCTCTCTGGGCTCTGCTTTCAGCTATGCTCAAATTCGAGCATCCAGGGCTCATGTCTACATAAATAAAGTAACCCTGAACCCGATATCATATTGTGCTTTGTCAAAATTGCTCCAGCGGAAACCAGCAGGCAAAGATGCGCCGCAACTGCCTCCACGCGGGGTTAGTGAAGAATAGTCACTCGCCGAATCCTTAAAGGTCTCTGTCGTACACTCCCAAACATTTCCTCCCATATCATATATATTACATACTGGTGTAGTTTGTCCTGTCGGAACTAATATAGAAGATTTATTTGCCTTGGTTTTACTTGCTCCTGTTATATCTGTATATGAAAATGTTGTATCTTTATAATTTCCTTCCTCCAAGCTACTTCCATAATCACTATTTACTTTTTGTATAAATTCTATTGTTGTATCCCATGCATAACTACTTACTAATTTTGTTTTGGCTTTATATCCTTGCCTTGTTGCAAAACCTTCAGCTAAAGAAACAGCTTGTGTTCCTGTTACCAAATTATATGGAGCTTGATTTGCTTTTATTGTTACTGTTTTTGTTACATCATTTGAACTTCTTAATGTTTTTGCTTCTGTACTTTCTTTATCCCCTGCTTCATATCTTCCTATATAAAATCCTTTATATCTTTCTACACTTGTCTTTTCATCTTCTGGTAATGCTTCTAAATATTCCTCAACTCCATGCATCGCAGTATACCATGTTCTCTTATAATCTGCTATTTTTGCTACTGGCACCCATACAAATTGGTTTCCATCTTTATCTTCTATTACTACTCCATCTTGTACTTTTGAAGCTGAATCTTTTGAAATTCTAAAGCCTTCTGGAATCCATACTTTTCCGTCTGTATATGTTACTTCTGTATTTTTTGTCATAAACTTGTTTTCATTTAATGAACTTTCCAGCTCTCCTATTAGACTATTCATGTCCTTTAAATCGTTTTGGCTTGCTTCTGCTTGTTTTGTTTTAGCCTCTTGTGCTTTTGCTATTATTCCGTTATTGCCTAGTACTAAATTAATACTTACTCCTGCAAGAATTAACAAAACTACTATCGTAACGACTAACGCAACTAGTGTAATTCCTTTTTTGTTTTTTAACATAAATTTCTTCCTCCTTGGTTTTTATTTTCTCACATAAAAATTTATTTATGCAGTAAAATAATATCATTATTTTCACACCAGTGCAATAGTTTTTTCTTATTTTTTCAACTTTGTCGTTTTTTATTGAATTTTGTCGTATTGTATTTTTTTGTTTATAGAGAATTTAAGAAAAATAATATAATAGCTCACAGTTTAAATATTTTCAATTTTTCGAAAAAAAAAATAACAAGCCAATTAGGCTTGCTCAATATTAAAATTGTATTTTTTGGAATAAAAACGCATGAACTTGATTTTCATCAATCTCTTGGTGCCAGAAGTCATTTATAGCTTTAAATGTTGCTTCTTGCTTTGGAGTTAATTCTACTGTTATTTCTTGAAATAAAAAGTTCTTTATCTTAGTCCATGTACTAATCTTTGTTGGTACTGCTGTATCAAATTGATTTGGTATAACATTGTCCTTATTTATTGGATTTA
>CAKOZB010000048.1 GCA_934131055.1 uncultured Clostridia bacterium
TCGAAATAAAGGTCTAATAATTTTTGCAATTGTAATCGCAATTTTAGCACTTTTACTACTTGCGTTTTCCACAGCTTTTGCACTTATAAACATTAATAGTAATAAGATTATGAATGGAGTATTTATTCAAGGAATTGATGTGTCTGGTTTGACTACGGATGAAGCTAAAGAAAAAGTTTCTAATATTGTTAATAAACATTTAGCTTGCAAAATTGTGGTTAAGCGTGACGATTTTGAAGGCGTATTTATGCCAGAGCAACTTGGTGTAACTTTCGATGCAGATTCAGTCATAAATCAAGCTTATACTGTTGGTCGTGACGGTAATATTTTCGAGAACAATTATTCAATTTTAAATTGTTTATTAAATAATTACAATATTTCTACTAATATAAATTTTGATAATGAGTTTTTATCTTCTGTTATTAGTGAAATAAATAAATTGCTACCAGATAAGGTCGTAAACCCTGATTATTATATTGATGATGATAATAATTTGATTATTACTGCTGGTAAAGACGGTGTTATTGTTGATGAACAAGAATTCAAAAAAGAACTTTCTAAATTGCTTAATGATTTTGATAATGATGAACCAACACTAGTTGCACCAGTAAAAAACGCAACAGCAAATAAAATCAATTTAGATGAAATTTATAAAAATATTTATAAAGCTCCAGTCGATGCGTCTTATACTGTTGACCCTTATGTTGTGTATCCTTCTTCTAATGGTGTTGATTTTAAGATTTCATTAGATGAAGCAAAAGAAATGCTAAAAACAGAACAAGACGAATATAGTATTCCATTAAAAACATTATACCCTAATGTTACAACAAATCAGATTGGAAATGAAGCCTTTCCAGATATGCTTTCAAGTTTTTCTACATCATACACAAGCAGTGGTTATAATAGGTCTACAAACATAGAGCTCGCAGCTAAAAAACTTGATGGATATGTGTTAATGCCTGGTGAAACTGCTTCTTATAACCAAATAGTTGGTCAGCGTACTAAAGCCGCAGGTTTTAAAGAAGGAGCTGCATATTCAAATGGAAAAGTAGTTCAAGAGGTTGGTGGTGGAATTTGCCAGGTTTCTTCAACACTATACAATGCAGTTTTATATGCTAATTTAGAAATAGTAGAAAGATATAATCATGGTTTTGCACCTTCATATGTAAAACCAGGCTTAGATGCCACTGTTTCTTGGGGCGGTCCAGATTTTAAATTTAAAAATAATCGCGATTACCCTATAAGAATACGTACAAATACCTCCGGGAAAAAAGTAAGAATTTATATTTATGGATTAAAAACAGATAATGACTACAAAGTTGTATTAGATGCACAATATGTTTCGAGTGTTCCTTTTACAACTACTTATCAAAAAGATTCATCACTTGCAAGTGGTCAATCTAAGGTAATCCAAAACGGTTCAAATGGTTGCAAAACAGTTACATACAAATATTTATATGATAAAAATGGAACTTTGGTATCTTCAGAATGCCTTTCAAGAGATACATATAATCCACATAACAAAATAATAGCAGTTGGTTATTAAGCCAACTGTTATTTCTTAATTTATATTCTAATTTTGTGGTATTTCAATCTTTATACTTCCATAATCTTTATATGCACCAATATTTGTATAGTGCGAATATGCATTATAATTAAGTATTATTCTATCAAAGGCAGTATATTTTATTACCTTATTAGAGCTATATCTACTATAATATTTTATTTTAACTGTTTGTGTTTGCCCTGCTGGTACCTTTGTGTCTGTTTCAGCAAGCTCATGTGTGTATGCTTGGTAATGAGTTTCGTTTTTATCTTCAATGTACATTGTGCTATCTATGTTAGGGTCATTTATTAATATTGGTGTATCACGTTTGTTTGTAATTTCAAACGTAAATGTTTGATAATCAAAATATACATCTGTTTCCACTACTTTGATTGTTACATCATCTGCTTTTTGTGATTTATTTATTGCTGTTTTGCCAATATAGCTATTTATGTTAAGTTTTGTCTGCCCATTTTCATTTATTATTGTAATATAGTCTTGTTTTATATTTGATTCATCAAAGTTTCCTGTAGCTAGTGCATTCTCAGCGAATTTTACCTTATATGTGTTTCCCACCCAATTTTCAACAGTTATTTCTCTCTGTGAGCCTCCAAATACTGGATCGTAATAAGTTTTCTTAAAGTTCTCTTTACTTGGATACATTTGATTTTTACAGTTACTTGAAATTAAGTTGTAAGCAGAATCTATGTCACCATTATTACAATATGTTGCAAAATTGTCTATTAATTTTACTGTATTTTTTTGAGAATTTGTAATTTGCTCTCCAGTTATTGGTGACGTGTCTGAAGCAATTGAGATTGAATTCATTTTTGTTGTATTAGTAGCTATTGTATTTCTTGGTTTCTCTTGATTTTTTAAACTTGAATTTATTACATTTATTACTACAAATATTAATATTGCTACTCCTATTATTGTCCAAATAGTTTTGCTATGTGTATTATACCAATGTCTAAAGCCTTCCATATTTTTCTTCCCTTCATTTTAAAATTACGCCAGCATTGTAAATATGCTGGCATATTTTTATTAAATTTTACTATTAATTTACATTAAATGACATTACAAAGTCTGTTCCATCTTTTAATTGCATTATTACTCTTTTATTCGTCTGTTTTGTTCCTTCAGTTATTGTAATATCAAATATATACAAGTTTCCCTGTTGCTGGCATTCTCCATATTTTAGCTGCTTTCCACTGAAGTTTTGAATTACATAATTTTTAAATTCTTGTACTGTCTTAAAGTTCGTTTGCTTAAATGTGTTATCTAATTTGTTATATACGTATTCATAATCTTCATTATTAATTGCATCAAATACTTTTTGTATGTTTAATCCTACTTTTGTCTTTTCATTTGCTGAATTATATTTTTCTATAAATTCTGGTAAGTCTATTGTATAGGTATCTAAAACTACTGAATATTTGCCGACTTCTTCTTCCATAAATATATAATATTTGCCATTTTCGTCTACGCAGACATATTCTTTGCCATTTTTATTTTCTACCACTTGATATTTATCTATACTTGCTATTATTATATTGTTTTTATTATTATTTACATAGCTTTCAAAATTTGAATATTGTCCAAATTTTTTCTCGGCGTATTCAGAATCTAATTTTTGATATGCTATTTTCGTGTCATTAAGCATCTTCATTCTATAATCTGAAAAATATTGAATAACAACATCTTTTTCTGTTCCTTCTATTTTTACGTCATTATTATAATTATTTTTTTGAATTTTATTTTTACTTATATTTATACTTTTTATACTCATATGTTTTGTATAATTATTTTTTGTAATATAATCATTCAAAAATAGTGAATATGTATTATTTGTACTATCTAATTTTACTAGTAAATTTAGTTCAGCATTGTTTAGCTTTGCTTCTACTAAGACTATTGAAATGTTGCTTGCAAGACTACATTGGTACATATTATCTATATTTAAATTGTAATTTACTTGCTTGGTATATGTACCATCTTGTTTATAGTCATCTTGCATTTTTATTAAAGAATTATCTGTTTCATCTCTTAAATAGCCTTCATCTAATATACCTTTTAGTGCTTCTATCCCATCTTCCTGCATTACTGTTGCAATTTGAGTTGTTGTCATTTGTAAAGATGCGGCATCTACATATTCGTCTCCATTTATTTGTTTCATATATGTAATATAATTTTCTACAATTTCTTTTACAGTAAAGTAGGTTTTATAATCATTTACTTTTGCAAAAGCTTCATCTTGCTCATTTACAATTGATGTATATGTATTATTGCCACGTGAAACTTCTTGCTTTTTGTTTGTGTTAATTAATAGTACTACCATAACAGCCATAACTATTAGTAATATAATTAACACAATTAAAATTCTTTTAGATTTTTCCATTTCTTCCTCCTACTTTACCTTTTCGAGCCATTGCTGTGCATACGTGTATCTCTGAGCAGTATTGCTTTTTGTTTTCTCGAAATTTGTTCCTACAAAGAAGCCTTCATAGAATCTTCCCCAATACCAAGTTGCATATTCTAAGTTTTCTTCTGTTGCTCCAGTTATTTTATTTTTTACACTTGGATACTTTGATTCTAGCTCACTCCACATAAATTCTAATTGTGTAGTAACATCTGTCCATGCCTTGTGGTTGCTTTTTGCCCATGATTGTAAATTTTTAAATCTATCATTTTTCCATAAGCATAATCCATTACCACCATTTGAGCTTGTTGTATTTGCTTCAAAATTGCTTGCTTCTTGAATGTTTCCAAGTACCGCCGCAGCTCCAGCAGATGATACACCTTTCGATAATAAGAAATTATATACTTTTCCTGGTGCACCATCTAAATTGCTGAATTTGTCATATAATTTTTTGAAGTTTTCTGGTTTATATACACTAAAATCATAACTTTGAACTCCATAATCATAATCGGTTGCTTTGTATAACAAATATTTAGTAACATCTACCATATTTGCCGTGCTACTATTTTGACTTAGTAGCAGGTATAACCAATCTGGAGCACTATGTATATTTGAAGCAGTTGTTGCATGTTTTGGACTTGTGTAAATTTTTACAAAGTTATTTTCATCACCTGTTAATTCTACTTTTTCTCGTACAGTAGCTGGAGAAGATACATAAATTAGTCCTTCTGTTTTTGTGTACACATGTATATTTCTACCAACAACTGCCGTATAATACTCAGCTTTCATACTTGCTAAGCTTGCACTTGCTCTTGTATGTGCAGCAGCATACTCTGCTTCTTTTTCTGCTCTATAACTCTCTCCTATTGCTTCTCCTATTGCTGTGTGGTCTGCAGTTGGCGCAGTAACTGTGTATGGTTGATCTTCTTGTGGATTGTCTTGTGATTTCTCATCTTTTGGAGGTGCTTGACTTGTAAACTCTTGTTTATATTCTACTATCCATACATTTGCCTCTGTTAATTTTATTTCTAGAGTATTTGTACTTGTGATTACTGTATGAATTGTAGTATATGGGAATGCTTGCACATCTTCCAAAGGCCCTCCTATTTCTGTTGCTGAACCAGGTATCGTTTCTTTATAAGGATTTCCTTCTTCGTCATATTTTGTTACAACATCCTCATAGTGAACTCTTACTACTACAGGATTTGCAACAGCCATCTTCATTTTTGTATATGTATCTGTTGATATGTTTGTATTTATTCTTAAATTATCATGTACTGTTATAAATATTTCACTACCATATACCAAATCTGCCAATTCTGATACAAATTCTTCTTCTTGTCCTACTGTTAGGAATGACCATAAATACTCAAATGGCATTGTATAACCACTTACAAATTCTTGGTAGTTTATTCTGGTAGTAGTCATATTGTATGTAATTTTTTCGTATGTTTCTACTTCTGGATCATTAGATTCTAGTTTATCATATATCTCAGTCCATGTTGCAACCTTTGCATAATATTTGTTTGTTGTTGATAATTCATCTGGGTTTGAACCAAATCCACCCATTCCATTACCCATTCCATTATCATACTTGAAATTTAATGGGTCAACATTTCTGCCATTATATTTAATTTGGAAATGACAATGTGGTCCTGTTGATTTTCCTGTACTTCCTGATAATGCAATTACTTGACCTTTTGTTACTTTATCTCCTACTTTTACTTTAAGTTCACTATTATGTAAGTACCTTGAAATATATCCATTTCCATGGTCTATTTCAATATAATTTCCAGCTGTTTCGCTTCCATATCTAGCTGTAATTACTGTTCCTGCCTCTGTCGCATATACATTTGATCCTGTTGGTACAGCTATATCTATAGCTCCATGGTTTTCAAGTGCAGATGTATTAGTTGGGTCATTTCTTGGTCCAAAATATGAAGTAATATTTGTACTATCTACTGGCCATTTCATTACTTCTCCATTTATTGTAGCATTTCCAGAAGATGTTGTTCCAGAGCTCGAACCAATTGCAGTACCTGTTGATGGCATTGTTATTGTTGTTCCATTTCCGCTAATATTTTCAGTTCCAAAATTTGGATTATTAAAATAGTTGTCACCTATCATAATTTTTGTTATATTTTGATTCCATTCAGGGTGGCAAGTTGCGGTTCCTGGCCTTGCATGGTTTGTACTTGCCTTTCCCCCTTTCTCAGTGCTATACCAAGAATCTTTATCTACAACAAACTCAATAACATCTTGTCCATTGTTATGCCCCCACTCGTTGCAACCAACATCATTTTGATTTTTTATATCTCCTATAATACATTGTATTACGCTTCCATCTTCTTGATAAACATCTATATAATCTCCAACTTTTTGTCCTTGTGCATTCGTACATGCAACTACATATCTTCCATTTATTTTAGCAAAGCCTTCTTCATCAAAATTCATTCCAGCTTGTTCTCTTAATTTATATTGCTGTGACGACGAGCTTGTAATGGTTTGCCACCCCATGTAATTATGTATAGATCCCAGTCCAGATGGTAGGTCAATACTCGTACCCGTTGAAATTGTTGTACCAGATCCGTAATTTGAAGCAATATATCCTCTTTCTATTGTAAAGTGTTTTAAAGCTTGCTGTTTTGCTTCTTCTGAACCTGTTGCATTATACTCATCTATGTAGCTTTGGAAAGTATCTGGGTCGGTATAAACCATTGTTATTGTTTTGCCTTCGGCAGTTGCTCTTTTTAATTTAATTATTCCTTGTACTTCTTTGGAATTAGTATCTTGGTTTAATGAATCCCAATCTATTTCTGCATCTGGATCCTTTCTTGTATCTAGGAAATTAGTTACCATTTCAGCATTTAATAGTTTTTTAAATGTTGAGGATTCTTTTATGTACTCTTTAATATTGCTATTGTTTTCTATAAGTTTATCCCATACTTCTTGTGCACTCATATCTGTTGACGCTATTCCATTTTCGTCTATTGTTACATTATTACTATACTGATCACTTGCATATGGAACATTATCCCAACTGCCATCTTTAAGTGTAGCCGTATCTAATGTAATTACATACATAGCCGAACAAATAAAAGCTACAATTATACATATAATAGCAAAAATAATTATTATTGGCCTTAATGCGGCAATAATTGCTTTTTTTACTACTTTTTTCACTTTTTGTATCTGTTTGTTTGATTGGTCATCCATTTAATATCTCCTACAAATTTAAATTGTTTTTTTACTAATCACTATTATGTTAATAATAACACATTTAGCATCTATTTTTCAACAAAATTTGCTCATGTTTTATAAATATTTTTTTCAAAAAAAATCTTCCTTTTCGAATCCCACCAAAGTGCTTTTAAACAACAAAAAATAGCAGTTATCTAAATACTGCTACTTTATGGTGCGACTGGAGGGATTCGAACCCCCGACCTCTTGGTTCGTAGCCAAGTACTCTATCCAGCTAAGCTACAATCGCATTTTATTTAACATCAATTATTATACTTGTTTTTTTCATTTTTTTCAAGGCTTTTTTTCATTTTATATTGATAATTTTGTGTCAATATGGAATAATTGAATAAAATTAAATATTAGGGGGTTTTCATGAGTAAAAAATTAAAAATATTTTTTATGTTTTTATTCGTTTTTACTTTTTTATCTTTGTGCAATTGTGCAAAAGCCAATACTATTAATAAAATTTCTATGGATATTTTTATTGATGATAATGGAGATGCTCAAGTTACAGAAATATGGAATTGTAAAGCAAATCAAGGTACAGAGGTTTATCATCCTTACCACAATATAGGAAATTCTAAAATTTCTAATTTATCAGTTTCAGAAAATGGTCAGAGTTATGTGACTCTATCTTCTTGGAATACTTCAGGAACTTTAGAGAGCAAAGCTTACAAATGTGGCATTAATAAAATTTCTAATGGAGTAGAGTTATGTTGGGGAATTAGCAATTATGGTTCTCACACCTATACAATTAAGTATTCTATTTCTAATTTTGTATCGGATTTAACTGATTCCCAAATGGTTTATTGGACTTTAATTCCATACAATTTTTCAAATAGTATTGGTAATGCCTACATCAAAATTCATGCTAATAATCCTATTGCTGATTCTGTTGGTGTCTGGGGCTATGGTAATTATGGTGGAACAGCATATGTATATGATGGGTATATTGAAATGCAGTCTGATGGTTCTCTAACTACTGATGAATACATGACGATTTTAGTTCAATTTCCGTCAAAAACATTTAATT
This sequence comes from uncultured Clostridia bacterium, assembly GCA_934131055.1. GTDB lineage: Bacteria > Bacillota > Clostridia > TANB77 > CAG-508 > CAG-245. Next base: position 8,242 of record CAKOZB010000048.1, read on the forward strand.
GCGAAAACAAAATTAATAAAAACTTTGATTACTATTTAGACATGGCAGATGAAGGTTCGAAACAATATTCTGCTAGTTCTACAAATTATGGAAGTTCAACTATGTCTATAGTCTTTGGAATTGGTACAACTCTTTTTTCACTATTTTTTACACTTTTGCCAATTTTGATTATTATTTTTATTACTAAGTTTGCAAGTATTCGTTCGACCCTTTCAGGAGCCAAATTACCAAAAGATATTCCTTATTTTAGGGATATTCCTTGTAATAATGATTTATACAAAGCTTATTACATTGGTTATAAATATAAAATTATTAAAAACCAGACGGACATTTTAGGAGCTATTATTTTAAAATGGCTAAAAGAATGTAAAATTAGAATTGACACAGCACAAACGGGTAAAATTTTCAAAAAGGAAGGTACTGTTATTATTTTAAATGAAGTGGATTTGACTTCTTTTGAAGATTCAACTGAGAAAAAATTATTTAATATGCTTTTGAGTGCCAGCGGTGATGGCATACTTGAAAGTAGAGAATTTGAAAAATGGTGCAGTAGCAATTATACTAAGATTCTTTCTTGGTTTGACAAATTGATTGATGAAGAAGAAAATAAGCTTATTGCAGAAGGACTTATTACAGTTTCAGAAGAAAAAGCATTTAAATTTTTTAAATATAAAAAACATTCTGCAACAGAAGAATTAAATCAACAGGCAATTGAACTTGCAGGTTTAAAGAAATTTTTACTTGATTATACACTTATGGCTGAAAGAACAGCAATTGAAGTTAATTTATTTGAAGATTATTTAATATATGCTCAGATGATGGGAATAGCTAAAAAAGTGGCTAAACAATTCAAAGATTTATATCCTGACGTTGTTGCACAGTCAGCATTTTATTCATATGATAATATTATTTTTATTAATACATGTGCAAGCCATGGAATTACTCAAGCAAATAGTGCCAAATCAAGAGCCGAAAGCTATAGCTCTGGTGGAGGAGGATTCTCTTCTGGAGGAGGAGGAGGAGGTTCCTTCGGTGGTGGTGGCGGAGGCGGTGGTTTCCGTTAAACTATAAATACCAGCTTAAATTTAATATTTAGGCTGGTATTTTTTTATATTTAGATTATATTTTATTTTCTAAAAAGCATTTGTAACTTAACATAATTATGTTATACTGGTTGGGTACTTTTTTAATATGGATAAAAATCTTATAAGAATTTATATCCAAACCTTTTCATTCTTTCTTCTTCTCTAGTAGATAATTCTTTTAGCCATTCAGCTAAGCCTTTACTATCATTATTTCTTAAAAATTCAAAATACTTTACTCTATCTTCTTTTGCTATAACAACAGGTGGCAAATTATTTTTTAACAATTCATAATTTATAAGTAATCTGCCAGTTCTTCCATTTCCATCTTCAAAAGGGTGTATTCTTTCAAATTCGATATGATATCTGGCAATTTTAGTAAATATATCTTGCTCGTCGTGATTATAATTATATATATAATACATCATCAAATTTGGTACTTTTTCAGGTTCAGGAGGAATATGTTCACTACCTTGAATAAATACTTGTACAGTTCTATAACCTTCTGTATCTTTAATATCTCTATTTATAGATTCATTTAATATTTTAATGAATCTTTCATCAAATACTTCATTATCTTGTAAATTCTTAAAAACTAATTCTAAAGCCTTTTTATGGTTAATAGCTTCATATATTTCTCTAGGTTCTTTTCCTTCTATTTTAAAGCTATTATCATTATAAAGAAT
>CAKOZB010000049.1 GCA_934131055.1 uncultured Clostridia bacterium
CTATTAAAAGCCGCGTGTCCTTTCCCATGTGACTTACTTTACGTGAATGAATCAATTTACTGAGCGATTGCTTCGCGGAGTGCTTTGGCAAGCTGATCCGGGCAGGAAGTCGCTTTGGAACCACATTTGATTCCGTCAAGTCTTTCGATGGCGTCTTCCACTTTCATTCCTTTTACAAGGCTTGCAATTCCTTGCAAATTTCCGTTACAACCATTTATTACTTTTAGGCTTTTTATAATATTATTCTCAACTTCTACAATTATTTCTGTAGAACATACTCCTTGTGGTTTATATCTATATTCCATTTAAAAGTTCATTCCTTTCACTTTATAGTATCCCTATATCATTTCAACTTTTATATCTATATTTTTACTATACAATAATACAACAAAATTAGGAAAAAATCAAGGAAATAGCAAACTAAAATTTGCTTTTTATGTAAATTAGTGTTATAATATACCTAATCGAGAGTTACCAAAACCTCGTATAAAATATTTTATTTGGAGGGCCTTATTATGGCTGAAGTAAGCGTAAAAAGTTTTGAAACGTTGGTTGCAGTATCCAAGATGAATGATTCAGAACGGCAGGTAATTTTGGGAGGTTCTTGCCCGTTAATTAGTAACCCATACATTTCTTATGGCGATCGAGTTTTGCTCGATTTCCGGATTGGTTTGACTGACGAAGAAAAAGACATGTCTCTTGCAGAGCTGAATCAAAAATTCAGTCACTTGCATCTAATCAAATTTCCCGCTGGTCAGACCGAATGCCTGAAAAGTCAGTTCAATGGCAAAACCTTTTTGGTGTTCTACTACCATGTGTACAACATGGATGAGGGCATCGCTCTTTACCAAAGGCTTAAGAAAAAGTACTTCGATGAGAAGTAACTCCTAAACCTCCAAACCCTTGGATCACACTTGCGATCCAGGGGTTTTATTTTTCCTCATTTGCATTTTATGTAAATATGTATTATAATATATATATCAAGGCATCATGCCTGTAATTTTTATATTGTGAAAGGATTATAAGATGACTGACTTAGTGAATTTGGCAATTCGTAAAAATTTCTTTGGAGAAAAAAGAGAAATTAAGCTCTATGTTAATCAGCCTCACGTTTTGGATGTTTTTATTCCTGCCGAGGACAAGTTGAACGTTTTGCTCCTCATAGAAATTACATCTGATGAATGCAATCATTCTCGCGCTGGTATGCGCATCCGGCGTAAGTTAAGCCCTTTGTTCACCCAAAAATACGACAAAATCCAGAGTGATTACAGTATCACTCATCAAGAAGACGGTAAAAACTTCATGCGTGCAGAATTCCACTGCTACAGTCGCATTGCCGGCCGAAGGCTTTACAAAGAGCTCAAGAAAGAGTTCTTTAAGTAAAACTCAGTAACAAAATCCTTTAAATCCCCTAACTTGCACTTGCAAGTCAGGGGATCTTTTTATATGAAAATTTTTACATATTATTGTTTATCAACTATCATAATATTTTTTATTTGTATTTTATAAATACAATTTTATTTAGCCACAAACTTAAATATTAATTTTATCCTTTATTTCTTAGCTCATTTGTTATTTTTATTAAATTCACTACCAAATAATCTATATCTTCTTTAGTATTTTCATCCCCTAAAGTTATTCTTATTGTTCCTTCTAACCATTCTTTATCTAATCCTATAGCTATTAATACATGAGACGGAGTTGCCGTTCCAGATGAACAAGCAGAACCACCAGAAGCACATATTCCAACTTCATCAAGTTTCATTAGAATATCACTTGAATCGCAGCCTTTAAATGATACATTTATATTTCCTGGTAGTCTATTTGTTAAATCTCCATTTATTTTTATATCTTTAATGTTCTCTATTAATCTTGATATACAATATTGTCTTAAAGCTAATAATTTTTTATTATATCTGTCTATATTGTATGTTGCAATCTCTATTGCTTTTCCTAATCCTACTATTCCAGCAACATTTTCTGTTCCAGACCTTTTATTTTTTTCTTGATGACCACCATCTTGTATTCTTTCAAAATTTATACCTTTTCTTACATATAATGCTCCAACACCTTTTGGTCCATAAAATTTATGTGCAGACATCGAGAGCATATCTACATTCATACTCTGAACATCTATTTTTATGTTTCCAATAGCTTGAACTGCATCTGTATGGAATACTATATTATTCCAATGTGCTATTCTTCCAATTTCTTGTATATTCTGTATAGTTCCTAGCTCATTATTTGCCATCATAATGCTAATAAGTATAGTACCATTACATATTTCATGTTTAAGCTCATTAATGTCTACAAATCCATTCTCGTCAACATTTAGATATGTTACTCTAAAACCTTTGTGCTCTAAATTTTTACACGTATTTAAAACTGCTGGGTGTTCAATTTTAGATGTTATTATGTGGTTTCCTCTGCATCTATTTGCATATGCAAATCCTTTAATTGCTAAATTATCACTTTCACTTCCACAAGAAGTAAAATACACTTCCTCTTCATTACAATTAATTGCTCTTGCTACTTTTCGTCTAGCACACTCTATAGCTCTTTTTGCCTCACGTCCTATATAATATAAAGATGATGGATTACCATACTCTAAATTAAAATATGGTATCATCTCATTTAAAACTTCTCTCTTTACTGCAGTTGTGGCAGAATGGTCAAAATAAATCTCCTTCAAAAAAAATCACTTCCTATTCCCTATATTATATTCATTTTAGAATAAAAAGTTCTTGATATATTTTAGGTATAAAAGAGAAGAATATATCTTTTTTAAATGAGACCGGAAATGCGCCTTGAGGGGTCGAATGCGCCCCGACCAAGCATGACGTGTCGAGGCTTTAAAAATATATATTCTTCTCTTTTTTTCTAACTATCATTAAACAGTAAATTAAATACGGTGCTGGCTTTTAACCAACACCGTTTCTTTATTTTGCAGATGAATCTTTCCATCTATCAATTTTAATTTCTCTATATGTGTCCATTACATCTCTATACTTTGAATATTCATCTTCCCATATTATTGAAGGAATTTTTTCAAATGCATCAGACATTTTTTCTGTTTCCTGTAAGAAAATTATTTTTTCTTGTGGCGACATTTTGTTGTACTTTTTTGAGAATAGATATAGTTTATCTAATTCTTCGTTTGCCTTTATGAATGACCAAAAGTCTTTTACTTCAATCCCGGCCATATTAATCTGCATTATAGCAACCATAATCAATGTTATAATTATGAATATTAATATTCCAATAGCAACAATTGCCTCCATTTTTTTCTACCTTCCTTACTTTTCAAGACTATTCTTCATTAAATATTGCCTCGAATTCTTCTCCTGTAATTTTTTCTTTTTCTAATAATACTTTTGCTACTGCGTGTAATTTGTCTTCATGTGTTCTTAATATTTCTTTTGCACTGTTGTAACATGTATCTAGAATTCTCTTCATTTCTTCATCTATTATTCCGGCTGTTTCTTCAGAATATGTTTTTTCTTGTGCGAAATCTCTTCCTAAGAATACTTCGTTTTGGTCTGAACCTAAAGTAATTGTTCCTACTCTTTGGCTCATTCCATATTTTGTTACCATTGAGTTTGCAATTTTTGTAGCTCTTTCAATATCATTGCTTGCACCAGTTGATATATCGTCTAATATCAATTCTTCTGAAGCTCTACCACCTAATAATGATATTATTTGTTCAATCATTTCTGTTTTAGACATAAATGATTTATCTTCTGTTGGTTGATACATTGTGTATCCACCAGCCATTCCTCTTGGAACTATTGATATTTCGTGTACTGCATCTTGTGTTGGTAAGAATTTACTTACTACTGCGTGGCCAGCCTCATGATATGCAACAAGCTTCTTTTCTTTTTCGCTTCTTACTCTTGTTGTTTTTTCTGGTCCCATTGTAACTTTAACCATTGCATCTTCAATTTCTTTTTCATGAATTTCTTTTAAGTTTCTTCTTGCTGCAAGCAATGCTGCTTCATTTAATATGTTTTCTAAGTCAGCACCAGAAAATCCAGCAGTATTTTTTGCAACTATTTTTAAGTCTATATCATCTGCTAATTTCTTTTTTCTTGCATGAACTTCTAATATTTGCTCTCTTGCTCTAACATCTGGAAGTCCAACTACTATTTGTCTGTCAAATCTTCCTGGCCTTAATAAAGCCTTATCTAATACATCAGGTCTATTTGTTGCTGCTAAAACTATAACGCCTTCATTTGCTGCAAATCCATCCATTTCAACCAATAATTGGTTTAATGTTTGCTCTCTTTCATCATGTCCTCCGCCAAGGCCTGCACCTCTTTGACGACCAACTGCATCAATTTCATCTATGAATACAATACAAGGAGCTTTTTTCTTTGCTTCTTCGAATAAATCTCTTACACGTGATGCACCAACACCAACGAACATTTCTACGAAGTCTGAACCACTTATTATAAAGAATGGAACTCCTGCTTCTCCTGCAACTGCTTTTGCAAGTAATGTTTTACCAGTTCCTGGTTGACCTACTAATAAAACACCCTTTGGAATATGTGCTCCCATTTCTGTGAACTTTGTAGGATTTTTTAAAAATTCTACTATTTCTTCTAATTCTTCTTTTTCTTCATCAACACCAGCAACATCATCAAATGTAACTCTGTTTTTGTCTGTTGGGTTTAATACTCTAGCTTTGCTCTTTCCAAAAGTCATTGTTTTATTTCCATTTTGGCTATTTGCTCCACTCATCAGTACAAACCAGAAAATAAAGAATATTACTATAATTCCTATTGGAGTTAAATATGCTAAGAAAATTCCCCATGCAGACTCAGATTTTTCAGTTACTGTTATGCTAGCTGATTTCATGTTGTCTTGTAAATTTTCCATCAAGTTATCTACACTTGGCACATTAACTTTTTTCTCTATATTATCATTTTTAAGCTTTACTGTTGCAGAAGCACCGCCTGCATCCAGCTCAATCTTTTCTACTTGACCGGCATCAATCTTCGCAATCAAGTCTGAATATGAAAGTTTTGTATTTGAATTTTCTAATATTGTTGATATTGCTACCACCAAAATTACGCCAATTATTAGCCAAACAGCTAATGTTTTTAAACTATTTTTCAAAATATTTCCTCCTTTTGTTTGATACTATAAATATAATTTTTTGTTATATTTATTATTACTTTTTCCTTTCAGATATTTTGCAATATATCACATTTAAGCCATTATTTCAATACTTTCAGGCAAAGTTTATTATTACAAAATTGTTAAATTTTCGTAAATCTTACGGAAGAACGAATGAACTTAATTTATCTTTACTTTTCAAGAAGCAAATTTTTATTTTTTTAAACGAAACCGGAAACCCGCCTTTTGAGGAGTCTGAAGGAACTCCGACCAAGAGCGACGTGTTGAGGCTTTATAAAAATAAAAATTTGGTCTAGTCATTAATGCGATAATCTTTCGAAGCTTACTTTCCCGCCTTTTACGGATATTTTATAATATTTATTCGGCATCAAAAATTTATTTCCTATATTATTTCCACATAATTTTATAATATCCTCTACATGTTTCTTTTCTATTCCATTCGATGTTCCAAATAATGTTTTTGTAGTTTGCATTATTATTCTTGTTTTTATTACATGCTCTTGTTGATTAAATTTTTTTAAATTTAAAACTATTTTTGTGTTTTCTTGTTCTATTAAAATCTCTGTAAATGCTTTCTCCGTAGCATTTTGCATGTAATCTTCTTCATCTAAAACAAGTTCAGAAAGTCTATCTAATGTTTCTATTATGTTTGGATTAAATTCCTTTTGAATATATGGAATAAGTTCATTTCTTATTCTATTTCTTGTGTAAGTATTATCTTTGTTTGTTTTGTCAAATTTAGGTTGTAAATTTTTTTCTTCACAATAATTTTCAATATCAGCTCTATTGCATTTTATTAGAGGCCTTACAAATTTTCCTTCTCTATATGGTTTTATGCCCCCAAGGCCAGAAATTCCACTTCCTCTAAAAAGATGCATCAATACTGTTTCTGCGTTGTCGTTAAGGTTATGGGCAATTGCAATTTTATTTGCACCAACCTTTTCTGATATTTCATCAAAAAATGCATATCTTTCACGTCTTCCACATTCTTCTGTACCAATCTTTAATTCTGTTGATTTTTTCAAAATATCAACAAATTTCACATAGCATTCAATTTCTTTATTCTTACAATATTCTTGCACATATACTGTTTCAGATTTAGCCTCTTCCCTTATCATGTGGTTTAAATGTGCAACTACTATCTTTTTTATTTGTAATTCTTGCTTTAATTCTATCAGATTATCCAATAGGCACATCGAGTCTGGTCCACCAGAAACAGCCACTATAATAGTATCATTTGGTTCTATTAAATTATACTTTTTTATTGTATTTAATATTGTTTCTCTTACCATATAATATTTCATTCCTCACTTTTTACAAGCTGTATATTATTATAATTTATAGCTTTAAAAAATTACTCTCTATATTTATCTAAATTAGCAAATTTAGTATATTGTCCAAGCCATGCTAAGTCAACAGTTCCAGTAGAACCAGCTCTTTGCTTTGCTATTATTACTTCTGCTTGATTTTTCTTTTCAGAATCTTCATTATAATAGTCGTCTCTATACAAGAACATAACTATATCGGCATCCTGCTCGATAGAACCAGATTCACGCAAGTCTGAAAGCATAGGTCTATGGTCTGGTCTTGCCTCAACTGCTCTAGATAGCTGTGAAAGTGCAATTACTGGTACTTCAATTTCTTTTGCAAGAATTTTTAAAGATCTACTTATCTCCGCAATTTCTTGCTCTCTGCTTGACGTTTTACCACTTCCTTGAACAAGTTGCAAATAGTCGATTATTACTAATCCAATATTTTTTTCTAATTTTAATTTTCTACATTTTGCACGTATTTCCATTACAGAGATACCAGCTGTATCATCTATAAAAATTTGTGCTTGTGATAATTCACCAGATGTTTCTGCAAGCTTACTCAGGTCTTCATCTGTTAATTCACCAGTTCTTACAGCGTTACTATCAACTAATGCTTCGCTACACAAAATTCTGTTAGCAACTTGGTCTTTCGCCATTTCCAAGCTGAATATAGCAACCGGAATGTTTGCTCTTGTAGCAGCATATGCACCAATATTTAAGGCAAATGCGGATTTTCCCATTGCGGGTCTTGCAGCAATTAATATAAACTCAGAGCCGTGAAGTCCAGCAGTCATTCTGTCTAAATCAATAAATCCTGTTGGTACACCAGTTACGTGTTGTTTCTGATTATATAATTCTTCTAACTTAGCAAAAGATTCAACTAAAACGTCTTTAATTGGAGTGTAACCCTTCTGGCTCTTTTTTTGCATAACATCAAAAATTTTCTTTTCTGCCAAATCCATAACCCTTTCTGGTTCTTCTGTTGGTTCATATCCCATATTTAGAATTTCATTTGCAGTTTTTATTAAATTCCTAAGCATAGCCTTTTCTTCTACTATTTTTATGTATCTATCAACATTTGCCGTAGTTGGAACTTTATCTGGAAGAACAGCAATATATTCTAGTCCTCCAACGGCTTCTAACTTGTTCATAGAAGAAAGCTCTGCCTTTAGAGTTATAATGTCTATAGGCTCTGCCCTATTATAAATATTCAAAATAGCTTCATAAATTATTTTATTGTCTTCTCTATAAAAATCTTCTGGTTTTAATGTTTCAATAGCTGAACTAACTGCATCTTGGTCTGTAAGCATACTTCCAATTACAGCTTGCTCTGCTTCTATATCCTGTGGTGGCACTTTGCCTAAATCCATTGCAATCTTCCTTTCATAGTTTATTTTTCAACGTTACTCTGCAATAATATCAACCTTTAACTTACCCATAACACCTTCATACAATTTAACATCAACTGTTACAGTTCCAAGTGTTTTTATAGTTTCCGATAATATTATCTTTTTCTTGTCTATCTCTATTTTATAATCCTTTTTTAATCCTTCAGAAATTTCTTTGCTTGTAACTCCTCCGAAGATTTTTCCATTTTCTCCGGCTCTTACTTTAATTTTTAGCATAATTCCTGTAAGTTTCTTTGCAAGCTCTTCTGCTTCTTTCTTTTCAGTATCTTTTCTAAATTTATTTGACTCTTGCTTAGATTTTAATTTGCTCATATTTTCATTATTAGCCTCAACCGCTAGTTTTTTAGGAAATAGGAAATTACGTGCATATCCATCACTTGCTTCAATAACCTGATCTTTCTTTCCTACTCCTTTTATATCACCTAATAAAATAACCTTCATAATAATTGTCTCCTTCCTATTTTTGTGTCACATATATTTTACTATCTTATTTAAGATTTGTAAACATTTTTTATATTACTCTTTTTTTAATTTTTGCAACAAAAAAAAGCATGTGCACTCGCAGATACACATCCTACATCAACTTGTTCACTGTGATTATAACAAGCTCATTTATTTTGTATTTAAATACACTCATATTATTTTATATTTTTCAAACATTTTTCAAAAAATTTCCATTTGTCTTTTTAACAAACAGTGTATAACTCGCACTGCAAGCTATACACCGTCCAATTTACATTCTTGTTATTTTTCAAATTTTATTCTATGATCAGCCAAGGTACACACACTTCTTCAATTTCTCCATTATCATCTACAAGTTCGGCAATCTCATCATAATAGATAATTTCGGCAATTGCACCTCCCTCATAAGCCCCAGAAGTCAGCCAAACTCCATTATTCATACCATTTGCATCTCTGAGTAGTTTTCCTGTGTTAGCCAAATCATAAACTCCACAAATTTCTTTTTTACCAGCTCCATCCTTTGGCTCCAAAAAATTTCCAAGCTCATCTGTTGGCTTCATAGCATCTGAATTACCAGCAACAATTTGTACTGCATCATAAGCATTGTATTGGTTAGACTTAATCATCTCATTTACAAGCCACACCAAAAAAACATAATATTGATATGGTGTTCCAAGATTCCAACTCTTTCCTTCTACCTTCGGCATTCCCAAAACTTTAAGTAGCATTTTATCAATTCTTTCGACCATATATGGTGGTCTCTTGCTCTCAGAGAAAATAATCTCTCCTGTTGGTGCTAATGACGGATCTGATTTTGCACACCAAAAAGCATTTATTTTCTTCTCTTTTACCTCTTTCACCGCACAAATAAAAGAACAAATGTCAGATTGCATCTCTTTTCCATCAAAGAATAGTACCTGATCAAAAAAGCCTTGTACACTAGGGTCAATCTTAATCAACCTTTTATCATTCAAAAATGTAATTGTGTTTGCCCGTTTTCCATAATCACCGAATCCGATCATATTGGATACCTCCTATTTTTAGTGTTTTACGGACTTTTGAACAAAACTGTTCCACATAATTATACTACATAATCTTTTGGGTTGCAATATTGATATTGCAAAAGAGAGTATTCCTGTTGGACGGAAAACCCTCTTTTCATCAAAATTTTATGATATTTCTGTAAAATATTCGTTTATTCTATTTATTAATTCTTGTTTTACTTCTTCTTGTGTCATTCCTTCTACTTGAGCTCCGGCAACTGTTATGTGTCCTCCGCCACCAAGTTTTTCTAGTATTAATTGCACATTTATGTCGCCAATAGACCTGCCACTAATATAGATTTTGTCACCCATTTTTCCAATTACGAATGATGCTGTTATATTGCTTATTGTTAATAATTCGTCTGCTGCTTTCGCACATGTAATATTCGCATCACTATCTTCTTTGTCATATATTGAAATCGCAATTGTATCATCTATTATCTCTGATTTTGCAACTATTTCAGATATTTTGTTATAAGTTTCTAGGTCACTTTGGAACCATTTCTTTACTTTTATGATATCTACTCCACATTTTCTTAAATATGCTGCTGCTTCGAAAGTTCTCACACCT
>CAKOZB010000050.1 GCA_934131055.1 uncultured Clostridia bacterium
TAACATTGTTAGAAGATCAAGAAAGTGAAGTAGAAGCAAGAAAAGATTTTATATCAAACGAAGTAACATTAATAGGTTATATATGCAAGAAACCAGTTTACAGACAAACACCATTTGGTAGAGAAATAGCAGATATATTATTAGCAGTAAACAGAGCTTATAGTAAATCAGACTATATACCATGTATTGCTTGGGGAAGAACAGCTAGATTCTGTGAGAACATGGAAGTTGGAACAGAAGTTAAATTAGTAGGAAGAGTTCAATCTAGACAATACGAAAAGAAACATGAAGATGGAACTGTAGAAAATAAAGTTGCATATGAAGTTTCTGTTGGAAGCTTAGAAGTTGTTAATCAAAAAGACGATGGCGAAGCTGAAGAAGCTCCAGTAGAAGAAAATAAAGAGGCTATATAAATAGATAAATTGAACATAAATAAATTCCTTTAAGATAAGAAAGAAGTGTTTTACAGAAATGTAGAGCACTTTTTTCTTTCGCCCAAAAAGGGGCGTCCCTATTGGGCGAAAATAAGGTGCATTATATAAAATGCAACCCTATTTTTTTACATCTGGAATTATAACATTTTTCTTTGTATTCGAATCTTCACTTGGTTTTGCAATATCAAGATTGTCGTAAACAGGAGAAATGTTTAAATCATCACCGTTTCCAGAAACGATTTCTATGTTTTTTTCGTCATTATTCATAATTTTTCGCTCCTTAACTAAACTACATATAGAATAGCACAATATTTATAAGAATTCAAGCTAAAAAAATCGACATTTTTTGAAATGAAACTTAAAAGCTAAATGATAAATATAAGCTCTAAAATTCAAGAGTTACTTGTGAATTCGGCATTGACACTCCTCGAATTTGAGGGTATAATATTTACGTAATATAAAACGTAGGAGAAAAGCAAAGAATTATAAGTATTAGTATTATTTAATTAAAGCTGAGCCTGGGAGAAGGGAAATAGTATATATGGAAATAGAAAAACAGAAGGCAATAATAGAAGCTATATTGTTTGCCGCAGGAAGAGTAATAAAAATAAATGAATTAATGGGAATTCTAGAGCTTTCTTCAGATGATGTTGTAACAATAATAGACAGCATGAAGGAAGAGTATAAAAATTCTGATAGAGGAATAGAGATTATAAGAGTGGAAGATGGGTACCAGCTTACTACTAAAAAAGAGATGTATGAGTATTTATATCCAATTTTTGATAAGAGAAGTAAGCCAAATTTAACTCAAGCATCGATGGAAACTCTTGCAATAATTGCATACAATCCAAAGATTACAAGAGCAGAAATAGAGGCAATAAGAGGCGTAAATTCTGATGGAACTATCTACAAATTATTAGAATTTAATTTGATAGAAAATGTTGGAAAGGCGGATCTACCAGGAAGACCAACAATGTATGCAACAACACCAAATTTCTTGAAGATGTTTGGAATGTCTTCTTTAGAAGAATTGCCAGAATTACCAAAATATAAATTAGATGAAAATCAACAGCTTGTAATTGATGATATAATTCCAAGTGAAGAAAACGAAAGTCAAGTTGAATTAGACAAAACAGATAAAGAAACTGAAATGAAGAATTTGAGCAATATAGAAAATGAAGTTAATTTAGATATAGAAAACGATGAAGAGGTTTCATCTGAGGCTCCAATGCCCGAAAGGGAAAATGTAGATGTAATAAAAAACGATAACATATAGACAAAAATAAAAGAATAGTTGCAAAACACAGATTGTTATTTAAGAAAAGGTTTATGGGAACCTGAAAAACCTAAATTTATTATGTAAGGAGCGTATGGCGAAAAGGTCATACATAAATAAATATGAGATTATCACAGACAGGATTAGGAACTATAAGAGTAAATAATTTGGATAAAAGCTATCCAGCACAAGATATATTGTTACAAACAAATCAATTAGTACAATATGGAACAGGAATTTACGCGTACAACAATGTACCATTAAAATTAAGAGAAAACGTTGAAAGCGTTATTAAAGGAGTTCTAGATAAATACGGCTGTATAGAAATATTGCTTCCAACACTGCAACCAGCAAAACTTTGGGAAGAGTCAGGCAGACTTTCTAAATATATAGAAGAAGGCGTTATGCTTTCTGTTAAAACAGACAAGGGAGACTTTGTAATGGCTCCAACAGCAGAGGAAGCCGTTACAGACTTTGTAAGAGGCAGAATAAGTTCATACAAAAACTTGCCAGTTACACTATATCAAATTGGAGAAAAATACAGAAACGAAATTCGTACAAGAGGATATCTATTAAGAGGAAAAACATTCCCAATGATGGATGCATACAGTTTTGACTTGAATGCAGAAGAATGTGCTAAAACATACAAAAAAATCAGAAAAGCATACTTAGAAATATTCGAAATATTAGGACTAAATGCAAAACCAGTTGCAGCAGATAGTGGAGCAATGGGGGGAAACTTATCAGAGGAATTCATGTTAGAATCACCAATCGGAGAAGATACAATATTAGTAGATAAGGCAACAGGTGTAGCATTTAATACAGAAATTCTGGAAAGAGAAGATGCAGACGAATATCTAAGAGAAAAATACGGAGTTCAAGATAAAGAAAACGTAGAAGCTAAAAAATCAATAGAATTAGGACACATTTTCCAATTAGGAACAAAATACACAGAGTCTATGAACGCAAAATACATAGATCAAGATGGAAACGAGCAATTATTATACATGGGATGCTATGGAATAGGAGTAAGCAGAACAGTTGCAACAATTTACGAAGAAAACGTTGTAAACGGAAAAAACGGAGAACCAATGGGAATTTCACTACCAGTAAGTGTTGCACCATATTTGTTACAAATAGTTGCAGTAGACGATAAAAAAGAAGTTGCAGAAAAAATTTACAACAAATTAATGGAAGCTGGAGTTCCAGTTATAATAGACAACAGAGCTCAAGGAATGTTAGGCGCAAAAATAAAAGATTGCTACATGTTTGGAACACCATACATGCTTGTACTTGGAAACAAGGCTCAAGACGGAAGCTTCGAAATAGAAAGCACTAAAACAGGAGAAAAGAAAACATTTACAGAAGAAGAATTAATAGAAGAATTTGTAAAAATGAACAATGCAAGAAAATATGTAAAATAAAAGAATAAGAAATTTCGCCCAACGAGAAAAGACCTTTTCGCCCAATAGGGACGCCCCTTTTTGGGCGAATAATTATATAAAAAGAAAATTTAGACGAATAATAAATAAAAAACAAAATTCATTTCATTAAAAAATACGGTACAAAGCTTTTGAGGAAGTATGCTTGGACTCCTCGAAAGGAAAGCGTGATCTTATTTTTAATAAAATGAATTTTGTTTTATTTTTGCGTTAATATATCCAATATTTTAGGGTAAATTGTATCAGCATTATTTTGCCAGTTATCAACTATATCTTTTGCTT
The DNA here is from genome assembly GCA_934131055.1 of uncultured Clostridia bacterium. Classification (GTDB taxonomy): domain Bacteria; phylum Bacillota; class Clostridia; order TANB77; family CAG-508; genus CAG-245. The sequence continues at coordinate 3,435 of CAKOZB010000050.1, forward strand.
GTTCGCGAGAACCTGCAAATGTTTTTACTTCAAATACGGTTTCGTTATTTTCTACAACTTTACATGTTATAATATAGTGATTTTCGCTAAGTGGGGTGTATTCTGCCACAATAGATTGTTCTTCTTCTGAACTATCTATAATTGGTTTTAAGTTTGTATCTGCCTTTAATTTTATTATTCCAGGAAGCAAATCTAAAGTTAAATCTAAGGTTCTTCTACCACTTTCGGTTACTTGATATAAAGTTTGCTCTTCCTTTTGGAAAGAACAAATATATCCAACTTCAATTAAATCTAACATAAATTGTTGGAAATAAAAATAATTCATATTAGCTGCTGCTAATACTATTTTATATAATACATCATTGGTTAGTGGTTTATTAGCTTTGTTAAGTGCATACAATATTAAGACTTTGTTCTCAGCTAATGTTTCATCATCTGACGCTAATTTCAAATTAATTCAACTCCATACTAAAATTCGCCATAAATGCAGGCGTTTGATAGATTGTATTATATCATAGAAATGTAGAAAATCAAGAGCTAAAGAAAAATGATTTACTAATTGATTTTAAATAATTACTAGAATTTTGTCGAACGATTGTAATTGATTTTTGCTTTAAATGGTAATATAATTTTATTAAATTTAAAGTTATTTTAAAAAAATTTATTCAAAAATTCGCTATAGCGAAAGAAATTTGTTCTTAAACAATACCCAATAAGTTATATTTATAAAAAATATTGACCTATAAGTAAAATGATTATATAATAAGGAGGAAGATGATTGAATATAGAAGAAATGTATGTTCCAACTGGATTGAAAACAGTAGATGGAAAAGATATTATGGGTTTTAATGGAGCATTTTATTTGCAAAATAAGGAAAAGATAAATAAAATGCTAAAAAAATATGCAGATATTATAATAGAGGAAGATGAAGAAGAAAAACAAAGAGAAAATGAATATATTTTAAAAGAGAATACAGAAAAATATAGTATAAATAAAAAACATGATAAAATGTTTAAAGAAATACTATCTGACAAAAAGGAAACAGTCGAATTTATAAATAGTTTTTTACATTTAAATTTAATAGAAGATGACATAGAAAAATACGAAAAAGAATTTAGAACATCGGAGTTTAACAATATAGAAGCAGATATTGTATATAAAATAAAGAATAAAAACGCATTTATATTAATAGAGCATCAGTCAAGTGTAGATATAAAAATGCCGTATAGAATATTACGTTACAAATGTGCCATAATAGAGTCTGCAATAGATAAAAAGAGATTTAAAGAACAAGGCTACAAAATTCCTACAGTAATACCAATAGTATTGTATACAGGAAAAAGAAAATGGAAAAAGCTATCAATAAATGATATTGAAGAAACAATAGAAAGATATCAAGAAAATTGGTTGGAGTACACCTTGATAGATGCTAATAAATTTAGCAAAGAAAAATTATTGGAAGATAATCTAATAATTTCTAAAGCAATGCTAATAGAGAAATCTAAAAATAAAGAAGAATTGTATAAAAATATAGAAGATATAATAAATATTCAAAAAGAAAAAAATACTTTTGATAATTTACAATTGGAAAAATTGATAAAGTATGAACTGAGTGAAACAGAAGATAAAAATATAATGAATGAATTTATAGAAAAAATAAGAAATATAGAAGGGAGAGACGAAATTATGACAAATGCATCAAGAATAATTAATAGAGAAATAAGAAAGCAAAGAAAAGCTGGACTCGAACAAGGACTTGAACAAGGATTCAAACAGGGGATCATTCAAATTGCCAAAAAACTTAAAAGAGAAATGAGCATAAAAGATATAAGTAGAATAACTGGGTTAACTGAACAGGAAATAGAAAATTTATAAAATGTAAACAAGAATTAGTAGAAGAGTAAAACATATTTTCTGTTGAACAATTTTTATTTAATAAAACTTCTGTACATTAATTTTTAACTATGATATACTTACAATATATTAAAAATTTTGGAGGAAATGTGGAAACATTATATGATATATTGGAAGTAAGCCGAAAAGCATCTAAAGAAGTTATTGAAAAAGCATACAAAACACTGGCAAAAAAATACCATCCAGACTTGCAAACTGCTGAAAATAAAGAGATTGCAGAAAAAAGAATGAAAGAGATTAATGAAGCATATGATGTTTTTAGTGACGAGCAAAAACGCAAGGAATATGATGAAAAACTTGAAGCAGAGGAAGCAAACAAGAAACAAGAAGAGTATCAAAGTATGAATAATCAGAATAATTCTAGTACTCAGAATGTAAGATATGAAAGCAATATGCAAACTAGTGATTCAGGCAATTCTGGTAATTATTCAAATTTAAATAATTATAGCAATCAAGATTTTGATTGGAGAAAAGCATATGCAAATTTAAGCAAAAAAGAACAACATAAGATTATGAAAGAAGTTCAAAAAGAAGCAAATGCAGAATATAGAAAACAATATGAAGATTATTTTAGAAGCTTGGGATATAAAATAAAACATAAATGGACATTTAAAGACTTTTTAACTGTTATACTAGTAATTGGAGTGTTAGTAATAATAGTAGGCGTACTATGGCTAATTCCACCAACGCATGAATACATGTTAAATTTATACGATACAAATTTGATAGTAAAAATAATTGCAGATATAATAATTGGAGTTTTTCAGGGCATTATTAAATTTTTTAAGAATTTTACTACATTTTAAAAGTATATAATGTTTATATTAAGTTATAATAATTATATAAAAGTTAAATTATAGGAGGTCGGGTTGAAAAATAATTACAATTTTGGCTACGTCAAACTTCATTTACAACGCGGTTACATACACAAAGTATGCGCCCTTGCCTTGTAAATTTGTTTTCCTTGCCAAAATTTAATTCTTTTCCAACTAAATTTGCCTTACAGAAAGGAAAGATTATTTATGGACAGAAAAGTTAGAGTAGTTCAGTTTGGAACAGGAAAGATGGCTGTGTACACAATGCGTTACGTTCTTGAAAAAGGAGGAGAAGTTGTTGGAGCAATAGATGTTAATCCCAATGTAATTGGAAAAGATATTGGAACAATAATGGGAAAAACAGAAATGGGTGTTAAAGTTACAGCACTAGAGAATGCAGAAGAAACGATTAGAACTTTAAAACCGGATATTGCAATAGTTACAACAATGAGCTTATTAAATGATGTTAAAGATGCATTGATGTTATGCGCAAAATTAGGCGTAAATGCTATTACTACATGTGAAGAAGCTTTCTTCCCATGGAACTCAAACCCTCAAGTTACAAAAGAGATTGATGATTTAGCAAAACAAACAGGATGTACAATTACAGGAAGTGGATATCAAGATATATATTGGGGCCAATTAATTACTTCTATAGCGGGTTCTACACAAAAAATTACTAAAATAAAGGGAAGCTCAAGCTACAATGTAGAAGATTATGGAATAGCTTTAGCAAAGGCTCATGGATCAGGATTAACACTTGATGAATTTGATAAGCAAGTTGCTTCAGTAGATAGAATAAGTGATGAAGAGAGACAAAAAATAATCGAATCAGGAGAATATCTTCCTTCATATATGTGGAATGTAAATGGATGGCTATGCTCAAAATTAGGTTTAACAATAAAATCTCAAACACAAAAAACAATACCAACAACATATAAAGAAGATATATATTCATCAACATTAGGTACAACAGTAAAAGCAGGAGATGCAACCGGAATGAGTGCTGTTGTTACAACAGAAACAGAAGAGGGAATAACAATAGAAAGTGAATGTATAGGAAAAGTATATTCTCCAGAAGAATATGACAAAAATGAGTGGACAGTATATGGCGAGCCAGATACAACAATTACAGTTGCAAAACCTGCAACAGTTGAACTAACATGTGCTTCTGTAGTAAACAGAATTCCAGATGTAATAAATGCACCAGCAGGATATGTAACAACAGAAAAATTAGGAGACTTAGAATATAGAGTAAAACCTTTAAATGAATATGTGAAATAAATGAAAAATTTCGCCCAATAGGGACGCCCCTTTTTGGGCGATTCTTTTATGTATGATTATTGCAAGATAAAAATATTCGCCCAAAAAGGGGCGTCACTATTGGATGAATATTGATTTCTATTAAATTATTGTGTATAATATGAAAGAAATTTTATTAGAAAGTTGGAGCAATTATGAGAATACGTTTTAAGAAATGGGCAAGACCAGAATTAGAAGCAAATAAATTTTATATAGATGAACCTGAAAAATATAAGGGAAAATGGAGAAAACTATTTGAAAATAATAGCCCTTTATATGTAGAACTTGGATGTGGAAAAGGTGGATTCATATCACAAATTGCGAGCGAAAATCCAAACATTAATTATATTGCAATAGACTTAGTAGATGCTATGCTAGGACTTGCTAAAAGAAATATCGAAGAAGTATATGTCGAGAAAAATGAAGAGATAAATAATGTATTAATTTCTAGGTATGATATAGATAGAATTTTAAATGTATTTGATGAAAATGATAAAATAGATAGAATATACATAAATTTTTGTAATCCATGGCCAAGAGGAAAGCACCATAAGAAAAGATTGACACATACAAGGCAGTTAGAAAAGTATAAACAATTCTTAGTAGATGGTGGAAAAATATATTTTAAGACTGATGATGATAATTTGTTTACTGAAAGTTTGCCGTATTTTAAAGAAGCGGGATTTGAAATTGAAAAAGTAACATATGATTTGGTAAATGAGCAAGATTTCTGGAATGGAGACAGAAATATAGAAACAGAGCATGAGAAAATGTTTAAAGAGCAAGGAATAAAAATAAAGGCTCTAATTGCAAGAAAATAGAAAAATTAATAAAATAAAAGAAATAATTTTAGTTTTGTAGATACCAAAATAAAAATTATTTCTTTTTATTAATATAATATTCAATTTGCAAAAATATATAAAGTTAGAATTATTCCAAATTTTGTTTTACCCAAACTGACACACTTCCACCATTTACGTAGAATATTCCGTTTCCTTCTTGGTCTACGTAAACCGGTTCTTGCATATTGCCTGTATAATCATAAAATACAGAGTTTGCAAGGTTACTACCAACATTCATTTGAAGACAACCACCATCTGAATTTGTCATTATTACAACCATTCCAGAATTTTCTCTTTCGCGGTCTCCGGTACGAACCCAGCCTATAATGTGTGGGTCGTTAAAATAATCTATTTGTGAACCATATGCAAAATTTTTTCTTGCAAATATTAATTTTTCCAACCAGTCTTTTTTAGCTGATACATTTTTAGCTGGAATTCCATAGTAATCTCCATAAAATACACAAGGCAAGCCATCTTTTCTAAGTAAAATTAGAGAATAGGCAAGAGGCTTAAACCAATCATCAATCCAAGATTGCAAAGCTTGCCCAGGTTCTGTATCATGGTTATCTACAAATGTAACTGCTGAATTTGGATTTTCTGCAACTAATGTGTTATTAAAAATTGTTCTCATATCATAAGTTCCATTACTATGGCAGGCATTAAATAAATTGTAATGAAGCGGAACATCAAATAGTGAAAGGGCATTATTTGTAGTTTTTAAGTAATTTTGCAAAGCCTCAAGATTGCCACTCCAATATTCTCCAACAGTAAATAGAGGCTTTGAAGAAAACTCGCGCAATTCTTCAAGCCAATCTTCAAAGAAAGATGCACGTATATGTTTTACAGCGTCCATTCTGAAACCATCTACATTTGTTGTTTGTAAATACCATTTTCCCCAATTTGTAAGCTCTTCGACAACATCAACATTGTTTAAGTCTACGTCGCACCCCATTAAATAGTCGAAATTTCCATTTTCCTTATCAACCAATTCATCCCAATGTTTGCCATAAAATCTATAAACAGAGTTCTTTTTTGATTTTTCGTCCCAGTCTGTTCCATGAAAATGAGTCCAGTTCCATTTAAAAGAAGAGTACATATCATTACGACCTGGAAAAGTAAATTTTGTCCAAGCGGTAATTTCCTTTGGTTCACCTAGAGATTCAGCTCTATTTTGTGGATTATCTTCTATCGCAATTACATCTTCAGTTTCGTCTGCTCCCATTTTTTGATTGAATACTACATCTGCTAAAACTTTTATTCCATAATTGTGCATAGAATTTATTGCAACTAGATATTCAACCTTAGTTCCATACTTTGTAGCAATAGAACCCTTTTGGTCAAATTCGCCTAAATCGTATAAATCATAAACACCATAACCAACATCATCTTTACCGCCATTTCCTTTATATGCTGGTGGAAACCAGACTTGTGTTATTCCAGCTTTTGCAAGATATGGCGCTTCATTTACAGCAGTTTTCCAAAGAGTTC
>CAKOZB010000051.1 GCA_934131055.1 uncultured Clostridia bacterium
ATAATTGGTTTTGCAGAATCAATTGGAATTGCAAATCCCATTCCTTCAACACCTGTTGATGAAACTTTTAATGTGTTTATTCCTATTACTTGACCTTGGCTGTTTACTAATGCTCCACCACTGTTTCCAGAGTTTATAGCAGCATCTGTTTGAATTAATGTAAATGTTTTTCCATCTGAATCTGTTACTTCTCTATCTAGTGCAGAAATCATACCTCCTGTAACAGTGTTTTGCATTCCTAATGGGCTTCCTACAGCCATTGCAAATTCACCTACTTGTACAGAACTTGAGTTTCCTAATTCTGCTGCGGTTAAACCTGTTTTATCTATTTTAATTACTGCTAGGTCTGTTTGAGAATCAGTTCCTACTATTTTAGCATCATATTTAGTTTCATCACCATTTAATGTTACCTTTATAGAGTTTGCTTCTCCAATTGTATAATATGATGAAGATGAGCTTGAGCTTATTACATGGTTATTTGTAATAATGTATCCATCTTTGCTAATAATAATTCCAGAGCCTGTTGCAGTTGCTGTACTTTGTTGATTAAAGAACATTGAACTTACAGTGTAATTTACTTCAATACCTACTATTGAAGGCAATACTTTTTGTGCAACAGCAATTCCTGTTCCAGAATAATCTGCTAAAGAAATTTGTGTTGTGTTTAATGTTCCTGTTGACGCACTTGTGCTTGTTGAAACAGAATTATTATTGTTATTGTTTTCTCCTATTATATTGCTTCGTATCTCTGGAACTCCTAAACATGTTCCTAATACAAGTGTTGCACCAAGCACACCGCTCAAAAATGGTACTGCTACACTTTTTCCAAAGTTAGATTGACCTTTTTGCTTTTTTTCTGATTGTTTTACTGCTTTAAATTCTTTTCCAGATTTATCTACAACTGCATCTGGTGTTTTTACATTTTCTTTATTCTCTTCCATTTTAATTACTATCCTTTCTTACTCTGTCAAAAAGTACTTCTTGACTCGTCTTATTCTCTTAAGATTAGCTCCATTATTCATTCTATCCTAATCTAGAGTTATAATACAATATATTTGTGAAAAGTTTGTGAAAAAAAGGCAAATATTTGCGAAAAAAGAATAGCCTTCGCTATTCTTTTCTATTTATATAAATATAATTGTGGATTTATTTTATTTCCATTTAGTCTTATTTCTAAGTGTAAGTGGTTTCCTGTTGAATTTCCTGTTGAACCAACTGCTGCAATTACATCTCCTGCTGTAACTTCATCTCCAACAGATGCATACAATTTACTACAGTGTCCATAATATGTTTGCACTCCATTTGCATGGTCAATTATAATTAAGTAGCCATATCCACTCATCCAACCAGAATATGAAACAGTTCCATCAGCTGCTGCTTTAATACTTGTTCCATATGGAGCCGCTATATCTAGACCTCCATGAGCATGGTTTCTTACACTAGTCTCTACTACGCCATATCTTGATGTAATGTTTCCTACTACTGGTTTTACACTAAAATATACACCATTAAATGTTGCTTCTGCTATTCTTTCTTGCTCTGTTTTTATCCCTCTCAAATCTGTATCAACACTTAATTTTGCAACTTCTAATGATTGAGTTCCAACACTCTCGAAGTCTGTTGTATATTGTTCTTGAATTCCAACTTTTGCAACGTCTTCTGAATATTCACTCTGCATTTCTGCAACTATAGTTTCTGCTTCTTCTACGGTGTTTACATATGTTTCTATTTCATTGTTTATCGTAACCGCATAAACTTTATACATAGTTTTTATATTTTCTGATAATATTTCTGCAATTTTATCGTCATCTTCTGCCTCAACATCCGATAAAACCAATTCATATGTTGGTTCCACTGTTAATTCTGAAAACACAGCACATGGATTATCTGATGTTAATAATTCATTGTTTATCTTTTCTTCCATTGCCGTTTTGCTCTTTACATAGCCTATTATTTCGTCGTTTATTTTTACAGCATACACTGGATTATATTTTACAAATACTATTGCAATTATTATAAATAGTGCTATTGAAGCAATTGTTAGCAATCTAAAAATTTCTTTCGTGCAGTGTTTTAATCTATTATATAAAATAATTTCACTCTCCTTTTTAACTGCGACGCTTTCCATTATACCATATATTTTATACAAATGCAAATTTTTTATTCATATCGATTACTACATTTCTATTCCATCATCTTTTTTATTCATTCTTTTATCTCTTTGTGTATTACCTGATTGTTCTTTATTGTTATCTATGTATACTCTCTTAATTTCTCTAACTTCTGCTTCTTGTGCACCAAATTCTCTCATAGTTTTTTCAACATTTCCATCTTTTTCTAAACTATTTATCATAAGTTGTTTTCTGTGCGTTTTACTAATGACATCTCTTGCTTCTTCAAGCTGTGGTAAACTTCCATATATTTCTATACAATTATTTAATAATTTCATTGCAGGCAAAAAATTATGTTGTTGTGTACATACATCTAAAACAAATCTTATGCCAGACATATCTGGCATTGCTTCATCTCTGGTAATAATATCTGTTAATATTCTATATTCATCTTCTGTTAGTGTTCCATCATATTTTACTATTTCTTTGCAATACTCTAAAATTTTTTTCTTTGTTAAATCTGTTATTTTTTCATCACCTAATTTTGTTATTATTCTTTTTATAGCTTCTCTGTTACTTTCTATTTTATTTTGTGCATAATTTCTTTTTAGTCTTTCAATTTCTTCGCTATTTGCTTGTTCCATTGAAAATCTCTTTATACACTTTTTATTTTGTGTTGTGGGAATATTTTTTTCGGTACTTTTTTCTTTGCCTCTTTCCCTCTGCTTTATTTCTTTTTTAGTAGGAACCTTTAATTTTCTTTCTACTATTACCCTCTGTGCAATATTTCCGACAGTACCTTTAGAGTATCCAATTCTTATCACTATATCATCTATCGAATATCCTTTCATTGCCAAATCGGCAATTTGATTTTCATCTTCTCTTACAAGTTCAGCAACTAATCCATATATTTTTGTTCCAATAATTTGCTCCATATAATATTGGTTTAATTTAGCAGCTTTTATATTATATATTTTTTTTGCATTTACTCCCAATATTTCTGTAAGATCTTTATTATCATATCCCATATCTAATAAATATAATATAACATTCTTTTTATCCTTATTACTACTAATCTCAAATTGTTTTCTTATTAATATACGCTTTTCTTGCTCCATATTTTCTCCTTCTTCATATATCCAATAAATACATTATACCACAAAAAAGAGGCAAATGCTATTCCTCATTTGCTTCTTTAATATATATTTAATTGTTTTTTGCATATACTACTCTTCCAAATTTATATCCATTTACAGCTTTTTGTATTTCTACTATTGGTATTGGTGCTACTGCAATTAAAATTGTATATAGCCATTGCATTCCTGTTAATGGAACTAAACTAAACACCTGCGCAAGTGGGCTTACAACAACTACTACCACCTGTAAAATTACTCCTAATACTAATGCCCCAACCAAATACTTATTCTCAAATACTCCAATCTTAAATATACTCTCTTCACTCTTAATATTAAAACTGTGAACTAGTTCTAAAATTCCTAATGTTAAGAATGCCATTGTTCTGCCAACTTCTACGGAATATAAACGATTTCCAATACTAAATGCCAATAAAGTAAACATTCCCAACATTGCTCCCTCTATTATTATTTTCCACCATAATCCATCTGCAAATAAATTCTTTTTAGGATTTCTAGGAAGCCTGCTCATTATATTTTCTTCTTCTTTTTCTAATCCTAATGCAATGGCTGGAAGTGAGTCTGTTACTAAGTTTATCCACAATAACTGGATTGCCAGTAATGGTGATTTTATTCCTAATACTAATCCGAAAAATATTGTTACTATTTCTCCTATGTTAGTAGAAATTAAAAAATGTATTGCTTTTTTTATATTATCATATATGTTTCTGCCCTGTTTTACAGCCTCTACAATCGTTACAAAATTGTCGTCTAGCAAAATCATATCTGCCGCATTTTTTGCTACGTCTGTACCACCTTTTCCCATTGCAATTCCTATGTCTGCATTCTTCAATGCAGGAGCATCATTTACACCATCTCCAGTCATTGCAACTACTGCACCTGTACTCTGAAAGGCCTTCACAATTCTTACCTTATGTTCTGGTGAAACCCTTGCAAATACTGAATAATCCATTATGTTTTGTTCAAGTTCGTGTTGGCTCATTCTCTCCAGAGTTTCGCCATCTATTGCTAAATCGCCTCTCTTCAATATTCCTAGCTCTTTTGCAATAGCCTTCGCAGTTTGCAAATGGTCACCTGTAATCATTACAGTCTTTATTCCAGCCCTTCTACAAGTTCTTACTGCCTCTTTCACACCTTCTCTTGGAGGATCAATCATTCCAATTAAACCACAAAATATTAAATCTTTCTCCATTTCTTGCATTTCTGGCAATTTTTCTACATCTTTATATGCTACAGCAATTACTCTTAAAGCCTTTTCTGCCATCTGATTATTCTGTTCATTTATATCGTCTTTTTTACTAAAGATTGGCACAATTTGTCCACCGGAATAACAATTGCTACATCTCTTTAATAATACATCTGGTGCACCTTTTGTAATTATTCTATATCCATTTCCGTATTTGTGAATTGTTGTCATCATCTTTCTTTTTGAGTCAAATGGAATATCATTAATTCTTTTCATTTCATCATATAAAAAAGATTTACTTACTCCTTCTTCCATTGCTGCATTCGAGATTGCAACTTCTGTTGCCTCTCCCACAAATCCTAGCTTACCATTAATTCTTTCTTCTGTTGTATCTGTACACATAGTTCCAAGTTCTAAAATAAACTTTCTTTCATTGCTGTTAGCTCTACCAAAGCAATTTCTAACCTCTGTTACAGTCATCTTGTTTTGTGTTAAAGTTCCTGTCTTATCAGAGCAAATTACGCTACTGCTTCCAAGTGTTTCAACTGCTGGAAGCTTACGAATAATACTATTTTTCTTAGCCATTTTTGTAACACCAATAGAAAGCATTATAGTAACTATTGCAGGTAGCCCCTCTGGAATTGCTGCAACAGCAAGCCCTACAGACGTCATAAACATTTCTATAATAGGAATCTTCTTAAAAATTCCTATTACAAATATTAATACACAAATTATTATACAAGCAATTGCCAAAATTTTCCCAACTTCTGCAAGTTTCTTTTGAATTGGTGTTTCTGGAGATTCATCTTCTATTATCATTCCAGCAATTTTGCCAACTCTTGTATTCATTCCAGTTTCAACAACTATTGCCTCTCCATGGCCATTTACTACTATTGTAGTTGCAAATACCATATTGCACAAATCGCCCATTGCAGTATTCTCTTTTAAAATCTTACTACTATCTTTTAGGCTTGGGATGGTTTCACCTGTTAATGCAGACTCTTCAATCTTCAAATTATACGAATTTATCAATCTGCAATCCGCTGGTACATAATTTCCCGCTTCTAAAATTACAATATCACCTGGAACCACCATCGTTGCATCAATTTCTTGAACTCGTCCATTTCTCCTAACTTTTGCATTTGGAGCAGACATCTTCTTTAGTGCCTCTAACGATTTTTCTGCCTTCTGTTCCTGCACTAATCCCATAATCGCATTAAAAATAACTATTGCAACAATTATAATAGAGTCTATGTAATCCGCTTCTCCGTTAAGCTTAGAAACAACTGCCGATATAATAGCAGCAATTATTAATGTAATAATCATAAAATCATTAAATTGTTTAATAAACTTAACAAATATACTCTCTTTTTTCTTCTCCTTCAAATTATTCGGTCCATACCTCTCAAATCTCTTTTGAGCCTCGTCATCTGATAGACCAATATTAATATTAGTTTTCAGATTTTTTGCAATCTCCTCAACACTACTAGAATGCCACATAAAAATTCCTCCCTTTTCATTTGTACATAAAAAATACTATGTACTTTTTATACATAGTATTCTACTTGTCCATGAATTATTCACTATTTTTTATACTTCGGGTTCTACTGCTACTTCTGTTTTTCTTGAATCTCCATACTCTCTTCTCATTTTTATAATATCAGTTTGTCTTAAATTCGTAGCATTCATTATTTCCTCATTCGTCTTTCCATTTTTCATAAGATTATATGCTTGCTGTTTCTCCATTGCTACTTTTAATGTAACACTTATTGCCGAAATCAACTCATTTTTTCCATACATTTGTTCACAAGTAGCACATAATCTTCTTGCAACAGCATACTCCCCTAGTTTTCTATATTCATTACTAATAAATAGAAGATTTTCTGAAGAAAACTTTCCCTCTCCATAAGCAATAGTTTCAGCTAATATCTCTAATTCCTCTCTTGTCAAATTTCCACCGCATTCAACTATTTTTTTACAACAACTAGCATATTTTTGTTGTATGGCTTCACTGATTATGTTTCTTCTTATATCTCTTTCATATTTACTCATTTCTGCTCTACAGTCATGTATAATACCCTCTTTATTTCTCATATCTATTTCTTTTTTTAATTTTCTTGAAAACAAATTGGGATTTCTTGTATTTTCATTTTCTTTTATTCTATTATCTTTGATAAGCCTATTTATTATTGGACCTATTTTATTATATGACATTTTTGATTCTCTTGCCATTTGAACTCTGCTAATTCTATTTTCCATCATCTCTATTAGCATTTGTTCTAGGTCGTGTAATCCATATTGCTTTTCAAACATAACTGAGCTTTCATCTAATTTTCCTTCGCTAATCAAATCCTTTGTATAATTATATGCCATACTAATACCTATTTTTAAAGTTCTAGCTACTTCACATATTGTACAACCACTTTTTATTAATTTTTGTATTTCATTTTTAATATATGCTTCTTTTCCAGTTTCTTCTGGTGTTGGGTTTAAATTAGTATGTTTCAGTTGTCCCTTTTCAACTAATTTTTGTATTATAGTTGTGACAGAAAGGTTTCCCAAACCTAATTCTTCCATAATTTGAGGTTTGGTATAGCCACTGTTTCTAAGTTCTAATACTCTACTTTCTAACTCCAAATCTGCATTTTTATTTAGCACTTCTTTTGTTACTTTTCCATCTTTAATAAACTCTTTAGTATATTTATATACTGTATCCATAGATACCTCTAATTCTTGTGCGATTTCCTTTACTGTTTTTCCATCTTCAAGCAATTCCAATGCTCTTTGTTTTCTTTTTAACATACTCTTACCATGTAAATTTTTATATTTTGGTGCAAGCAGTCCTTTTTCTGTTAAGCTCTTTATAGAATTGCTTACCTTTTCTGAACTTACATGTAATATGCTAGATATTTCGGTAACCGTGTATTCATTTTTTCTCAATTCTAGTACTTGCATTTCAAAATTTATATCTTTTTCTGTAGCTTCGTTAATATCTCTCATATTTTCTTATTTCTCCTTTTTAGCAATATTAATTATCTTTCAACTTCACACGTTTCTTTTTTAGCTTTGGCTTTTTCTTGCAACTCTTGTAAGGTTCTTTTTATTTTTTCATAATCTTCTTGTTTTCCACGTACTTGAATACATTTGTTTACCGCATCTATTGCTGGTTGCAAATCACCATTTTTTGCACATTGGCTTCCTATAAATCTCATTCCTTCTACCGTAATATCAGCTTGACCATATACTATTGCTCTTTGCAATAATTCCATATCCTTTTTGGACAATTCTCCACCATTTTCTATCATTTTTCTACAATACATAAAAAATAGTTTTTGGTTAGTTACATCAATTACTTTTCTCTCAATGTTGGGAGCTATATTATCCAGTGCAATTCTATATCTTTCAATATTACTTGCCTTTACATCTTCAATTTTACTTTTCTTCCTAGCATACGATTTGGTTGTTTGAAGTGGCGTAATTTTTCCTTCTTGCACTAGTTTAGCAATTATTTTACCTAACTCTCTATAACTAATATTATTTAATTTTCCTGCAATTTGCTTCTTGTTGCAACCAGCTTCAAATAATTCTAATATTCTTTTTTCTCTTTCTTCTTATGTCATTTGTTGTTGTGGTGCATTATCTTGTCTTTTTGTGCCCTCTGTTATATCCTTGCTAACTTTCTCTTTTGGTGGAGTTTTTCTGCGAACTCTTCTTACTATTTCATCATCTCTTATTCTTCCTTCCTCTCTTAACTCTCTCACATATACATAGCCTACATCCTTATTTATACCTAGCAATTCAATTGTTTCTGAAATAGTGTTTCCTTCCAATAATTTTTCGAGTACCGTATTTTTTCTTTTTTCTCTTATTCCGTTTCCATATTCTAAATACAATTTACTTAGTTTTCCTTCATCAACTAGTTCTATTACTATATTTTTTATATCACCACTAGGGACGTGCGCTTTTACTCCTGCTTGTGCTTTTGAAAAACCTTCTTTTATGTATTTCAAAAACACTCTCTTTTTTGCTTCTCTTCTATATTGGGCTATTTCTTCAAAAGTAATGATATGCCCGTTAATTAATCTATTCAACACTCCTTCAACAGTATTATATCCAATATGCATTTCTTTTCTTATAGTACTCTTATTTTTTCCTTCCATTAATTTTTCTAACACTGCGTCATCCAACTTTTTTTCTTTCACTTCTTGCTTTTCTGTAACATTTTCTTGCATATTTTATTACCCTCCTCCATTCTCGATACAAGTCCAGTTGAAAAATTGCAATTTTCTCTTCATGTTATTTATTAAAATTTACTCTATACTTATTTTGCTTCTTCTACTTCTGGCTTATTATTTTTTTCAGCCTTATACATTCTTTTCATTCTTAATATTTCTGTTTCACTTCTTCCAGTTCGATACATAATTTCACTTACTGGCATACCTTGTTTAATCATATTTTTTGCTTCTTGTCTTTTTTGTAATGCTAATATTGTCATTCTTAGTTCAGACAGTTCTTTACTTTCTCCATAAACTTCCATGCAACTTGTAATTAATTGTATAGCTGATTTCCAATTTCCAAGCTTGCAATACTCAATGCAAGCAAACCTCAGCTCCTCTGGGTTAAGTTTCCTGTTCTTATATTTTATAATTTCTGATAATCCATCAATTTCTTCATTTTTAAGCTTTCCTCCATTATTTACAAGTTCTTTGCATTTACTAAAATACTGTGTTCTTACAAATGGACTAGTGGAACTTTTAGCAATTTCCACACAATAAATTGCAATGATTGTTCTACAATCATCAATTATTCTTTTATTTCTATCACCAGACTCAGGCAAATTATTTGCATCTAACTCTTGTTCCATCTCATCTGCAAAACTATTTCTTTTATATGCTATAGATTTTCTTTCTGCTCCTACAAATTTTATTTTTTTTCTATCATGAATTATTTCTTCAATAATATCATTCAAATCTTTATATGGAATATCTAATTTTGCAGATATATCCCTTTTTAACATTCCCTCCTTTATTAACTGCTTCACTTCCTGTTTTCTAGTATCTCTTTTTTCTCTTCTTCTTCTTAACATTTCTTCCTTATCAATTTTTCCATCATGTATCAATTCGCTTATATAATCTTCAATTGATTGTCCTTTTACTTTTAGTTTTACTTTTATCTCCTCAACAGTGCAACCATCATTAGCAAGTGGGATTATTTTTCTCTTTATCTCTATTGCTGTTCTTCCCTTTAATCTTCCTGCTCTTCCTTCACTTATTAGCTTTTCTAAAACTTCTCTTGCAGTTCTCGGTCCTATATGTAACTCACTCATAATTTGTTCTTTAGTAT
>CAKOZB010000052.1 GCA_934131055.1 uncultured Clostridia bacterium
CGTGACACAACATACCTTTAAGCAGATTAACTAATTCTTTAGCATCTTCTAAGTTATCATTATTGTCCTTTGCAAGTGCATATTCAAAAGATATTCTCTTATTCGTAATTGCAATATAATCTCTACATGCTTTCATAAGCTCTTCTATGTTATACGCATTGTTTACTGGCATCATGCTTGAACGTTTTTCATCATTACTTGCATGTAAAGAAACTGACAATGTACACTGTATATTCTCGTTTGCTAAGTCATAAATTCTTGGTACTAGTCCGCTTGTAGATACACTTATGTGTCTTGCTCCAATATTCAACCCCTTAGGATTGTTTAATATTCTTATAGCCTTTATTACATTATCGTAATTATCTAATGGCTCTCCAATTCCCATAAATACAACATTAGAGATTTTATCTCCCGTATCTTGTTCAACAGCTAAAATTTGCTCAACTATTTCCCCTGCTGTCAAGCTTCTTATAAAAGGAATTCCTGTTGATGCACAGAACTTACACCCCATTTTGCATCCAACTTGTGAAGATACACAAATTGATTTTCCATAGTGGTATTCCATAAGAACCGATTCTATTGCATTTCCATCTAATATATCAAATAGGTATTTCTTAGTTCCATCAGATGATTCTAATTTTTTTAATATATTGTAATTGCAAATTGTATAATTTTGTTTTAGTTTTTCTCTTAATTCTAATGAAAGATTTGTCATCTCATCAAAGCTTTTTACTTTTTCTTGATAAATCCATTTAAAAATTTGCTCTGCTCTAAAACCTTTTTCTCCTATGCTTACAAGTTCATCTTTTAAATCTTGTAAATCATAATCTTTTATATTCTTCATTTTATTTTCCTTCTAAACACATTTTTAATTGGAAAAGAATTAAATTTTGGCAAGGAAAATAAAATTTAAAAGGCAAGGGCGCATACGTGGTGTATGTAACCGCGTTTTAAATGAAATTTGAAGTAGCCAAAATTGTAATTATTTTTCAATTTGTCTCTTTTCTAAAATTTCTACAATAATATTTATACCACAATAAAGGGATTTTTTCAATAGTTAATATGACTTATCCTCTCTATCACAAAACTCAAAACAAGCACAGAATCTTTCTGTACTTGTTTTATTACATACTATTAATTTTTTGCACTGTTTTCTTTTTCAGCCTTTTCCATTATTTCACGGTCTGCTTTCATCAATTCTGTAAATTGTGTTTCAACGTTTCCTATTACAAATTGAAAAGCATTGTTTAATCCTGCAAATCCATTTTTAAATTCTGCTGAACCTTCACACTCTAGGCTTATGTTGTCTACTGTTCTCTTAATACCTTCCATTATATCTCCTGCTTGTTGAAGCAATTGCATAATGCTTGCACTTATTTCATCAACTTCTTTTGAAATATATCTCATTCCAACATCATCTATAATTGGCAATTCATTTAATTTTTGTATACTGTCTTTTTGTGGTACAGCAACATTTTGTTGTATATCAACATCTGAAATTGTATTTGCTATTTGTTCAAACATATATGGTACTTCACCTACAATTACATTCAAAAATTGATTTAACTGTGGAACTAGCGCATTGAATTTAGTTACTAACTCATTATACCTTTCTCCATACCAACATACATGCATTTCTGCAATTTTTCTGTATACTTCTAATATTCTATTATTCAATTCCACAGCGCTATTTCTAATGCTTTTTGATTGTGCTGGCATACTTTCATAATCTATTTTTATATAATTATCCAAGTTTATACCTCTCTTCCTTTTCTATTGACTTTTTAATATTTTCTGCTTGCTCTTTGTTGTTTTGCCATGTTTCTTTATTAGTATTTATTCTTTCTATTCTCTTTTCTAATCTTTCATTCTCTTTTTTTATGTTTTCCATGTCTTTTCTTAATTGGTCGTAATCTATTTGCATTCCCTGTTTTCCAAATTCTTCATGTTTACTATCATAAGTTTCATTATTTTTTGCAATTTTCTGATTAATTTGTTCAATTTCTATATCGCCATCTTTAATGAATTTATCATATTTTTTGATATCACTATTAGCTTGACTTAATCTGGTTTTTTCAGCCTCTTCTTTCTTTTTCCAGCTTTCGTTTACATCTTCAAATTGTTGTCTTGCCTTATCTTCTAGCTCAGCATCCGTTTTGCCATTTGAATCAGTTGAAGCACCTTTTTTTCCTTCTGTATTTGTTGTCGTTCCTACTTTAACATTATTTTTTCCAGCTGTTCCAGATGAGCTACCTTTAGCACTACTTTTAACATTATCTCCAAGTGTAGCATTTTCTTTTCCATTTTTACCATTTGAAGTAGCATTTACATCATTTTTTACTTCACTATCCAACGTAGCTTGTTCTTCTCCAGCTTGTTTTTTTACTGTTGGTAAAGCATTTATTCCATGTAGAGTTAATGCTGAGGCAATTGCATTCTGTGCACGCTTTGCACCTGTTTGATTTAGATATTTATTTGTAATAATTGTAGTTCCAACATTTAATACTTGTTTTCCAGCAGTTCCAACTATTCCAGGGCCAAGTTTTGTGCTTATCATTGCTGAAGTTGACTTTAATGCTATAGTTCCTACTATTACTCCTAACTGAGTCGTTATACCAATAGCTGTATATATTTCATCCTTTAAACCATCAGATAAGTCAACACCTACTATTTTCAACAAATTATTTCCGACATTTTTTGCCCATTCCTTTTTATTGTCAGTCTTTGGCACATCAAATGCAGACACTACATCAGCCATTAAATCTAATCCCGCAGATAACAATGTGCCTGTTATGGCAATTGCCATATTGGTGTTATCAATTGCCTGTTTAAATTGTTTTTCTTGAACTTGCAGAGCTTGGCTTGCACTTCCTAATGATGCTACAAGTCCTAGCAATGTTTGCGCAATACCTATTAAATTTTGTGCCATTGCCCTTAAAGATGCAGCAAGAGCACATGCAGCTGAATTTGCTGCTTCGTCAACAACTTCTTCATGGTGTTTGCTTCCATCATCATCCTCTACAGTTATAGTTTTCTTATAATCTATTCCAGCTAGTGCACTACTTGCTTCTGATTCATACTGAGTTGCAGCCTGCAAATTTGTCGATGCCTGCTGTTTATAAGATTCTTGCTCCATTTTTATTTGAGCACAATTTTTAACCACTTCCATTACAAGAGTTTCTGCTGTACTATTTCTAAACTCAAAAGCCATATCTTCCTCCTACTGTTTATTAAATTTTTGTATTTTGTTTTCTTGTATTAACATTATTTATTGTCTCATTGATTTCATTCATTAATTTACTAAATAAATTCCCCTTCAATTTTCCTTGAGCATCAATATTAGAATATCCTTTATTTAGGCTTTTTCTAACATTTTCTATTCCAGCATTTATTTGTTCACTATTGGAATTTGCACTCGAGTTCAAGGTCGATTTTGAACTCCATCTCGAGCTATTAGAGTTAGATGTTATCCAGTTACTACGACTACTTCTCATAACTGTATTTGTTCCTGAATTATTAGAAACCTGTTTATAAAAGATTTCTTGCGCTCTCTTTACTTCTTCAGAAAGATTTTTAATATTTCCCATAATATACCTCCCTTTATCCTTGTATAACGTCTTCCGTTAACAATTCTAATTCTTTTCTAAATTCTATTGAATAATTTGTTGTAAACTTACATGTTGCAACGTCTTGTAAATATCTTTCATATGCTTGTTGATTATAAGAAATCGTTGTATACTTTGCACCATTTTTTTCAAATATTTGTTGCATATATGTCATTGAAGGATCATTATAAAAAGCAAGTCCTCCAATTAATTTTCCTACAGATATTTCATCGAAATTCATAAATTTATTTAAAATTATTCTTATTTTTTCATCATTTATTGCATTTTTCGATTTTAGCTTTGAAAGGAATTCGGTTAATGGTTGTAATGTTAATACATCCATTGTTTGTACCAAATACACTTGGCTTGAATACGCAAAATAATCTGCTTCAGTTGAAAAATCTGTGTCTATAATAACAATTTGATGCTTTTTTAATAATGTTTCTAATATTTTTTCTGCCTTGTCACTATATTCATTTTTGCCCGGTAAATCAGTATAAATTGTTAAATTATTTTCAATTTGAAGTCCTTTTGCATTGCCTTCACTTAATCTTTTGAAATCTTCTCTAACACTAACTCTCAAAGATTCTTTATTTAATGTGTATATATAGTAAGAAGGTTTTTCTCTTGTCATATCTAATATTGCAACATCGATGTTTCTTCTAGCTATTAATCTTGCTACATTGTTTACAAGAAAAGATGTTCCACTTTGAGCGGAGCCCAAAAAGGAAATAATCTTTTTGTTTTCTTTTAATAATTCTGTTATTGTTATATTATCATTTCCTTGATTTAAGTTTTCATCTTTTAGTGTTTTCATTTCAAATTCCTTTCAAAACTAAAATTATATTAATATTATTTCTGTTCCATTCCTTATAGTAGTATTTTTTAAGTCCGAATTTATATCAAATTCTTGTGCCGTTATTTTATCGTATAAAGTTGGAGTAGCTGTTGGTTTGTAGTCTCCTTCTGTTAAATCTGTTATAGCTTTTACTAACAGCACAATTATCTCATATATTTTCTTGTTAGAAGGAATCCATACATCATAGACTCCTTCTAACATAGGAACATAAACTTTTACTAAAACTTTATCCATTTTCGTCACCAGTTTCTTTCATTCCTATTAGTTTAATTAACATTCCTTCTTCTTGTTTTACAATGTATCCAAAGCTTTCACCACAATTATTTACTAAATTTCTATTACTTGAATTTAACCTAATTAAATATTGGTCACTTATTCCATTTCCTACCCATATTCCAGAATCCTTTGTAATATAAGCTTTATACCAATCGTCATATTCATGATTTTTCAATTTAAACACACTATCTGCTATTATAAATGTATAATTCTTTAACTCCTCTGCTTTTCTAAAGTCAGATAAAACTTCTTTTTCTATATTTACTAAAAATTTATCCATACCAAGTATTATACAAACATTTTGTTTTTTCTTATCCAAACCATTTTGAATTCTCAATGAATAATTCTGGTAATCAAGTTTTATGTTTTTTCTTACATCTTGTATTACACCTTCTGCGTCAAAGATAGTAACTTCAACATCTGGTAACATTTTTATCTCTTCATATAAATGAATTATATATTCAGCTACTGTGTCTATGCTCTTGGCAGAAATTATATTAATTAAGTTGTTTCTAAAATCATAAGTTGCTAAATTTAAACTTGTCTTAAATATACCAACTGGTAATTTATCTATACTTGTTATGTATTCTTTAATATCTTCCACCTTTATTTGATTTGGCATTACTGGAATTTTTTCTGCTCTTTCTTCATATTTTTCTTGTAACATTTTTATTTCATCTTTTATATATGCATTCCACTTTTCTGGTTCACAAATTCTTGCTGTTTGGAATTCATATATATTGTCAAATTTAACTAAGCCTCTTCCAAATAAATGTGCTGGTCTTTGCTTTCTAATGCCTTCAATTATATTCAAATAGTCATCTTCATTGTTTAATTGTAAAGCAATTTTATTTCTAAAGTTTTGTGCTAATCTATATCTTACACTATTATAAGCACTTGCTGTTAATACAAATGAAATTCCATATTTTATACCATCTCTGCATAGAGTAAGTAATACGTCATCATACTTTTCACCATATGTTTCAATAAAGCCCTCATAATTATTTATTATAATTATAATTTGTGGCATCGGTATTCCTGTATCGGAAATGAACAATTTAATATCTCCACCATAATTTGATATAAGCTCTGTTCTTTTCTTCATTTCTTTTTGTATCATTTCAAAGAGTCTGCTAACCTTTTCAGAATCAGTACTTAGAACAACATCTCCAATTTGTGGTGCTTCTCTAAATATTTTTAGTGCCTCACTTCCAAAATCAATTATGTATATATTTGTTTCTTTAACTGAATACGTGTTTATAACATCAAATACCATTGTACTTATTAATGTTTCTTTTCCACTTTCTGCATTACCATATACAATAACATTTCCTTGATGTTTAAAGTCTATTTGCACTGGTCCTTGTCTTTGGTTATAAGGGTCATCAAACTCTCCGATTGCTGGTATTACCTCATTTTCTTTTTTCTGTATGCTGTACTTTTTCTTAACATCATCAAGTTTTATTACCTCTGGTATATTATCTAACCACAACGGTTTAAGCTTAATATTTTCGCTCTTGCCAAGTTCGTAAATATATTTAACTATATTTGTTAGTTGTTCACCATCTTTTTTAGTAGGAGCATATTGTACATCGTCTACTTTTTTTATTACAGAACCAATATTTGATACAAATTTCATTGAAGTATCTACTTTTTTCTTGATTATGTCTGATGGCTCATAACTTGCTCCAGCCCAAGCAGATTGTCCTAATGCAAAATATTCGTTATTACCAACTTGAATATAAAATTGTCCAACCCTCTTTAAATCTGCCGCATCTGGTCTTTTTATAACATCTATACTGTCTTGTCTGTCTTGTACTTTTAAACATATACCGAACCTACTATTACTACGAATTTGGTCATTTACAACGCCAGCCGGTTTTTGAGTTGCAAGTATTAAGTGTACTCCTAAACTACGTCCTATTCTCGCAACACTTATTAATTCATCCATAAAGTCAGGTTGTTGTTGTTTTAACTCTGCAAATTCATCACATATTATCAATAAGTGTGGTATTGGCTCTTTTACAATTCCATCATGGTATAATTTTTGATACTTGTATATATCAATAGTTCCTTCATCTGTTTTTTCTCTTGCCTGATTAAACTTTATTTGTCTTCTTCTTAATTCACTCTGTATAGAAACTAATGATCTTTGAAGCCCTACCTTATCAATATTAGTTATAGTTCCAACAATATGTGGCAACTTTATATTTCCTTTTTGGAATGCTCCTGCAAGTCCTCCACCTTTATAATCTATTAATATCATAGATACATCATTTGGGTGATAATTAACAGCAAGTGAAAGTACATATGTAATTATAAATTCACTCTTTCCAGAACCTGTACTTCCTGCTATTAATCCATGTGGTCCATGTGCCTTTTCATGTATATCTAATACAATCGGCATCCCACTAGTATCTATTCCAATTGGAGCTTGCAATGACTTTGTAGAATCATTTGTCATCCATCTTTGCAATATATTCAATTGTTCAATTCTCCCTGCATCATACATTTCTAAAAACGTATATACTTCTGGTAGAGAAAATTTCGATGTTGTATTTAACTTAATTGGTATATTTGATAAGTTTTGTCCAATATTTTCAAAGAAAAATGTATAAGATGCATCAAAATAAAACTCTTTTTTTGTAGTTGCTGTAATTTGATTTTCAAACAGACTTCCCTTAGTTCCATTCACGTTTATAAATAATTGGCATTCGTTTGGCAAATGCAACATATTATCAGTCAAACAGAATAGTCCAAATCCAAGATTTCTTTTTGCATTTAATATTTCTGATACAATTTTTAGTCCCTCTATTGTTTTATAATCATCAGTTATAATTAGATAGTACGGAGCAAATGATCTATAATCAAATTTATCATCATATTTTCTTCTATTTTGTAATTCAAGCTCAAGATATCTTGAAATATCTTTCATATCGTCATAGTTGTCAGCCCAAAATCTTATTTGTTTTTGTTCATCCCACACATGTGGCAATGTTTTCATATTTTCCCATCTTATAGTTTTCTCTTTTTTTAATAAAAAAACTAATTTTAGGTCAGAATAACTATGTAATGCAACCAATTGCATAATAATATTTTGTGCCACTTTTTCGGTTATTCTATCATCATTTTCAATAATTGCTGCTGCTATATTTTTTGATGTAAGAGATGCTGTAATTGGAACATTTTTTATTACCTTCGATTTTTTTGCTACCGAGTTAATTAATTCTACCAAATTATCATCTTCCATAGAAAATTCACTGTTGGGGTATTCTATGTCAGCTTCTATTGGAACATCTCCTAATCCTAGTCTAACAGTAAGAAAATCGTCATCTTCTATTCTACGTTCCCACAATCTTGAATCTTTATTTCGTATTATCTGAGCACATTCCTCTGCTGATAAATATTTGTTAAAAAGAATTTTCTTCTGATTTAGCATTACATCATCTATTTGTCTAATTTTTTTATTTATATAATCTTTATATTTCTTTTGCCTTTTTGCCTCTTTCTGAGCTTTTTTCTTTTTTTCATATTTATTATTAAGTATTGGAAATAAAATCATGCTTATAAGCATCGCAACAGTCATTAATACCGACATACCAGTATTTTTTAATGATGCTGTGCCACTCGAAACATCACTAATTGTTGAACTCATAGATAAAATCATTACTAATCCCATAGCTATGCTTGGCCCAATTGTATAAATCAATGGTTTATCGTCTTTTTCCTGTTTTTGTGGTGGAGCATCAATTTTTATCTTTTCTTTTTCTATTTTGTTAGTTATCCTTGGTGCTCTCGTAAAGAAATCCTTGTCTGTAAAAAGCTGAATTTCTGCTTCAGTTGTTTCAAAGTTTGTTATTGTTTGATTACTTTCTTCGGTTAGTTTAAATTTTTTTAAACTGTATGTTACTCTATTGAATGGATTATTTATAAAAACATTATTTCCAACAATCGTTATCCTCAAGCCCATTATAAATATAACATCACCATTAAAAACAAGTTTCAGCTTATTCGCTACTGGTAAATCATTTAAAAAAGTGCCATATCCATCATCATAGTTTTCTATCATCAGTTTTCCATTACTAAAAAATATACGTGCTTGTCTATCTTTTATTAGGGCATTTCTATAGATTATATCGTTATTTTCATTATTTCCTATAGTTATTTCTTGAAAATTATTAGTTTTTAAATGTATAAAGTTTTTTTCATAAATTGGTTCACAAATTAATATATAAAGTGTATTAGGGTTGCTCGCTAAAGAGACATAATATATGCTATTTTCTTTTAAGTTAATGTAATTAATAATATTGCTATTGTTTCTTACAACTTTTGATATATTCATGGAATTAATTTCTCTTGGGTTTAATATTTTCACCTGTTCATTACTGTATATTTGCCATTCTCCATTTTTTCCAATTATATTTATTAGCTTTTTCCCGTCTTCACTATTAGTAATCCAATAATCTCCAGTTTTTTTATGTGGTAGTTTTATTTTATATAAATTATCTTTTCCTATTAATGTGACTAACATGTTCGTCCACTTTCCTATTTATTTTCAAGTTTTTCTATGGCTTCTTTCAATTTTTTCTTAAATTCTTCCTCTTCCTCGTCTACAAGTCCTATAAAATGAACTTCTTCTATTTGTGAATGATTGAATACATAGTTAGCCTCTGATGTTAGCATTCCCTCTGGGTATAGGCATCCACTGTAATCCCATATATTTTTTTGACCATTTTCACCTTGTTCCATTTGTAAAAATCCTGTTATCATTAATCTTTTTTGGCCATCTTTTAATCTTACTACACTTCCTATTGGTAAGAATTTTCCTTCCATATTATTTTCTCCCTTCATTTGTAATTAAACATATTATATATATGCTTTCTAAAACCAGTGTCGCTTTAGAAAGCACATATAGTGCTTTCTTTTTATTGTACTGTATTTGCTTTTTCTGTTGTTTCAATATCTTGTTGTGTTTGAGTCATTAATTTTGAAAATTCATTATTAATG
>CAKOZB010000053.1 GCA_934131055.1 uncultured Clostridia bacterium
AAAATGAATTTCAAAGGCAAGGGCGCATACGTGGTGTATGTAACCGCGTTTGAAACGATATTTGACGTAGCCAAAATTGTAATTATTTTTCAACCTTATGCCTTTTCATAATAGCAATATAACAGCAGTAAGCCCCACAGTTACTCCTAGTGTCTTATATAATTTTGTATTCTTTTGTTTCTCAATTTTTGCATTTTCAAGCTGGTCTTCTATTAATTTTTCTGTTAATTCAATTTGGCTTACTTGTCCATCTACATCTGTGTTTCCAAGCATCTTTCCCAGAGTTTCTATGGCAATAAAATCTTCTTTATTAAAATTTAGTTTATCTTGTGATTCTTCTATAGCTTTTTTCCAGCCATCCTTTGCACTCATCTCTTCCATATTCAAGCTTGCTTTTTTAAATATGTCTCCAACCACATCTTTGTTGTCATCATAAATCTGATTAAAAATTTCTTGAATTGTTAACCCCGTGAATTTAATTTTCGATTTAAATATGTTTAACAAATTCTCCATTTTTTCTAATTCTTGTACCCTATTTACATATTTCTTTGAATATGTGTTTCCTATATATGTAAATGCTAAAAACACAAAAAATATCAGAATATATTTTATAAAAATCATAGCTTGTCTCCTATTTTAAGCTTCTTTATAATATATATTCCGATATTTTTATTTTAGAACTATTTTTTATAAATTTATTGTTTCAAATTCATAATTCGAATCATTTCTTGCTTTTATAACTATTACTTTTTCAAATATTTTCTCTTGTATCAATTCCTTCAACTCTGGATTTTTCATCACATCTTCAATGCTATTTCCATGAGCCGTAAAAATCCCTTTTACTCCACAGCACATGGCGTACTTTATTGCTTCGCTATCTTTCATACTTCCAATTTCATCTGCTATTAACACTTGTGGTGCCATAGAACGAATTGCAATTTTCATTCCGATAGACTTTGGAATATCATTTATTACATCGGTCCTAATTCCTAAATCATTTTGCATTATTCCTCTATATGTTGATGAAATTTCTCCTCTTTCATCTATTACAACCACATTCAAGCCCTGTATTTTATCTGATATTCCATTACTAATATTTCGTGTTATATCTCGCAATAAAGTCGTCTTGCCGCATTCCTGGTGGGGAAATTAGTAATGTATTATATATGCTATTGTTGTTTTTTATTATTTCATTTATCATACAGTTTGAACAACCTTTTATTTCCCTGCTTATTCTAAAATTCAAGCTAGAAATATAATTAAAACTAGCAACTCGTCCATTTGCATCTAGTACTGCTGTTCCAACTATTCCAACACGGTGTCCTCCTTTTATTGTTATGTAGCCATTTGCAATCTGCTTCTGATATGAGTATACAGAATTCTCACATATTTTTTGAAATATATAATTAATATCTTCTGTATTTATAATGTAATTTAGTATTTTCTGGACTTGTCCCAATCTTAAAATTAAAGGCAAATTATTTCTCACGCGAACTTCTTCAAGTAAATTTAATTTTTCTTTAGCTAATATTGTTTGTATGTGTTGAGGAAAATATTTTAAAAACTCTTCACTCATTTTCTTTCTCCTTTGTTAATAATTATTATATGCTTCACATAAAAAAATAGAACTACACTTTTTATCTTCGATTTTCAAAATGTACAAAAAAGGAATCGTACATTTTTATCTCCGTCCACGGATTGTACGATTCTTTTTAATTATTTTTTTAATTATTCTCACTATTATGGTAAACGTTCATAACATCATCTAATTCATCAAGATTTTCTAGTAATCTATCCATTCTTTCTTGAGCTTTTTCATCTAATGCAACATATGTTGTTGGAACCATTTGAACTTCTGCTTCTAAGAATTCTATTCCTTGGCCTTCTAGAGTTTCTCTTACACTTGAAAAATCTTCAGGTGTTGTTGTAATTGTGTAGCATTCTTCATCAGCCTCAAAATCTTCTGCCCCTGCATCTAATGCAATCATCATTAAATCATCTTCTGATTGTTTACATTCTGCTTTATCTACAACCATTACACCTTTTTTATTGAACATGTAAGAAACACAACCTGTTGTTCCTAAGTTTCCACCTGCTCTGTCGAATACGTGTCTTACATCTGCTGCTGTTCTATTTCTGTTATCTGTACTTGCTTCAACTATAACAGCAACACCGTTTGGTCCATATCCTTCATATATAACTTCTTCGTAGTTCTCTGCATTTCCAGCTCCAGATGCTTTCTTAATTGCATTGTTTATTGTATCGTTTGGCATGTTTGCTGCCTTACATTTTGCAATTACATCTTTTAATTTAGAGTTTCCAGCCGGGTCAGGTCCACCTTGCTTTACTGCTATTAATAATTCTCTTCCTAATTTTGTGAATACTTTACCTCTTGCTGCATCAGCTTTACCTTTTTTAGCTTGAATATTATGCCATTTGCTATGACCTGACATTTTAACTCCTCCTTCTTATTGGCCTTTAGCCTTTTTTCTAAAAATTTCATTTTTTATTGTAACATATTTTTTTTATTTTGTGTAGTCTTTTTTACAAATATTTTTGTATTTTACTACACTTATATCATTTATAAAGATACAAATAAAAACTTCATATTCTATTTATTTGTATCTTTTGTCATTTATTTTATTATACTTTAGTATAACTATTAACTTCTTTTTGTAATCTTGTACTTATTTCCTTTAAGTTATTATATAAATATCTACATAAATTGGTCCTAAACAAGGCAAATTCTAATAGTTCTTTTATCTCTTGAGAATATTTTTGGTTAAACTGTTCCTGTCCTATAGCCCAGTCTCCTAGTAATAAATCGTCTTGAAGCATATTATAAAATCTTTTATACTCTTGCTTTGGAGATACTTTGAAGCTGTACGAATCTGTGTTCTCCCAGTGCACTGTTTAATTCTTTTATTTGTTTCTTTACCTCATCAATGTTAGATTTTAGCTTGTCTAAAAACTCTATTCTAAATTGCTCATATGCTTTCTGTCTTGAATCTTTTACTACTGTAGGCCACATTTATAGCATTCTGTAACCTTTCTTCATCTGCTAAAATTTCTGTTAATAACTCTATAATTGGGAGCCTATACCTCGGAACAGAATCTCTAGTAAATCTAGGAAAAATCATTTCATCACTATATTCTTTATACTCAAAAAAATGTTGGCTTATTATATTATTAACATCATCTTGATTACACATTTTTGCAAGTAAAATCGTTCGACAAAATTCTGCATTCTGCTACATGCAATAAAAAATCCACCAGCAGAACCTTATTAAGATTCTACTGGTGGATAGCAATTACTTTAGATTTTTACCATATTATCAACGCTTTCCTTGCAACCTGAAAAATTTCTTCATCGGTGTCTCTTGCTTGTTCAAATAAGAACTCTAATGTTTCCCTAGAAGTATTCTCATGCCTAACAACTAATAACTTTATATCCCTATTATTCTTTCTTGCTAACTTAGCAAGCGCTTCTGCCGGGGTATTTTTGTTTCTTGCAACAGCTGCAAGAATTCCCATATTCCTTCTGTTTGCAAGTATTGCAAGTGCTTCGCTAGGTGCATTAGGATTACAAGCCACATTATAGGCTACATCAGTATCACGATCTCTTGCTGACTTCATTAGAATCATTTGCGGAGTACTTATATTACCTGCGATGGTTTCACGTACCCGTTTCCCAGTACCTGCGGCCATTCTATGTATTACCCTTGTTGGAATATTTGGATTGCCTAAAGCTGCCAATTTAACATCCACTACAGGGTCATGTTCGGCCATCTCTTCAAGCGTTAGACTTCCTGTTTTAGGATTTTCTGCCACATTCTCCCTTACAATATCATCTTTGTCCATAGACAACTTTGCTAAAAGCTTATCATCTGCGTTTTCATTGCAAGCAACCGCTCGACGGACATTGCACGACAGATCGTCAGCTAATTTTTCAAGAGTTCCAAGTGATGTCTTAGCGTTTTCCGCAACAGCCCACCGAACTTGATCAGTCATATCATTGGCCAGTTTATCCAAAGCTGTTTCAGGCGTATATTCGTTTCGAGCTACTGCACATCTTACATAACTTTCTCTGTCTTTAGCAAGTACATCCAGTACTTTAGGATCATCAACTTCACTCGCTATTGCATGCCGAGTTTCTTTTAATACATAATTCAGTTCTAAAGTAACTTCCATTTTACTACCTCCTTAGTAATCACTATTATGAGATATTGCTTACTGGTACATATTATTGCTCCCTGCACCTAGGATAAATTACGTGTATATTATATCATGTTGCTTAATTATGTCAAGCTCTTTGTGCTATCTCCGCCATCTTTATAGCATCTTCTTTTGTTTCTGCTGTACAAATAAAACATGCATTATGGCAAAATTTTGCTGTTTTTATCTTTGAAACTTCTTGAAGTTTTTCATCTCTTAGCCCTGCCCATTCTTTAGGTAGACTCTTCCTATTCTCAAAATTTCCAAGTTCCCTTGGTACTGTGTGTACACTAAAGCCTCCTCTATTAGAAGGAAATACTACAAAATTTATTTTCTCAGCCTTTGGATTTGATGATGTTAATACCGCTTCTTCCCATGGCATAAATTGTTCAAGTATCATTATTCCATCTTTTGAATTTTCTATAGCATTGTCAACTAATTCTTTTGCTTCATTTTTAGCAATCTCACGTGCAATAAAGCGTTCAAAATATTTTTTTGCAATTTCATAAGCCTGCATGAAGCATTCATCGGTATCTACTGTTTCGTTCCAGCATGGATTAAAAGCAGAAATCACACTCGCCAATTCTACAAATTTATAATCCGTATCAATCTTGGTAGACTGTCCATTATCATTCGCATCTATATATTGTATTAAATCTTTATCAATTTGTAAAAACAATTCCTCTATATGTTTTGCTTCTACATTACTTTTTTCTAAATATTTTTTTCCATAACTTTTCCATATTAACCCGCAAGATGCATATTTTACTCCATTATCTCTTTGCCCATTTCCGCCTGCTTGGTGATGGTCAAACTCACCGCCACCAATATCATATACTAATTTATTGGCAATACTTTCTCTCATTGAATCTGTTACTTCATTTACTCTAATTAACTTTATGTTAGGTAATATTTTAGATAATATTACAGTTGCAAAAGTTTCATCAGAATGAAACTTTCCTCCATGAGTTACACAATTTGCTTCTTCTAATTCTTTTACTATTTCTATCATGAGCTTTCCCTTTCATATTATTTTTTCTATAAACATTATCAAACCAAATTTCATTTTAATAAACAAAGTCAAGCTCACCTTTTAGGGAGTACTAAGTATCTCCATCCAAGAGTGATGTACCTAAGTTTTAAAAAAAATTTGGTTTGTATAAATATTTACATTACATATAACAATATTGATAAAAATTGCAATACACTCGCTAGTACTATAAATAAATGGAATATCGAATGTATGTACTTATGTTTTTTTCCTACTCCATATAAAACTGCACCTATTGTATAAGCTATTCCGCCCGACACTAGTAAAACTGTCCCTGGAATGCCTACTAATTGTAGCAATAATGGAAGTTTTATTATTATGCACCAGCCCATTGCTAAATAGCAAATCATCGAAAATATTTTATATTTTTTTAAGTCTATAGCGTTTAATACAATTCCGAGAATCGCAACTCCCCATATTATTCCAAACAATGACCACCCTAAGGCTGTATTGTATTCTCTAAATGTGCATAAGGCAAATGGTGTATATGACCCTGCAATTAGCAAAAATATTGTACAATGATCTAGTACTTGAAATACTTTTTTTGCCTTGTTTCTATGCAATCCATGATATATGCTAGACATCGTATATAAAATTATCATCGAAGCTCCATAGATAGCACCAGATACGACACCATACACATTATGATGAATTGCTGCAAACACCACGCATAGAACAGTTGCAACAATTCCAAATGCACCACCAACAATATGCGAAGTCATATTAAATATTTCCTCGCCTTTAGTATATGTTGGCAAAATTCTTTCCGAAAGTTTTGTTCTTTTCATATAATACTTCAATTAAATAGACTACTATTTAATTGCACCCTCCTCAGCTAAAATTTTACTCATTTCTTCGTGTCTTTTTATCTTGGCTGTTGATGTTTTTATCATTGGCTCATCTGTTATTATTAATTTTTTCATATGTTTGTAGTTTGTAAGTCCGCTATTTATTTCTTTAATATCTTCCCATATTTTTTCTTTTAATTGTTCTTGAGTAAATCCTGCAAAATTATCTTTTACATAGTCTTTGTTATATACAATTTTTACAGAAATCACCAAATCATCTTCTTTTGGATAGCCAAAAACCATACATTCGTCTACATATGGAAGTTTTCCTACAAGTGTTTCTAGCTCCTCTGGATATATGTTCTTTCCATTCTTCAATA
Source organism: uncultured Clostridia bacterium (assembly GCA_934131055.1). Taxonomy (GTDB): domain Bacteria; phylum Bacillota; class Clostridia; order TANB77; family CAG-508; genus CAG-245. The sequence goes on from CAKOZB010000053.1 coordinate 6,435, forward strand.
CTATAACATTCTTTTTTCTACCTGTTATAAAGAAATATCCATCTTTGTCTTGTTTTGCCAAGTCTCCTGTATGAAACCATCCATCTTTTATGGCTTCATTTGTTGCTTCTTCGTTTTCGTAATATCCCAGCATAACATTTGGACCTTTTGCAATAAGCTCACCTATTCCTTGCTCATTTGGATTATCAACTTTTAGAGTAACCCCTGGCATAGGAAAACCAATTGAACCATACCTTATACAATTTTCGTTTTCAGCAGCTAAAACTGGTGAAGTTTCTGTTAATCCGTATCCTTGAATGGTTAATATACCAAAGTCATTAAAAGCTTTTGCAACCTTTGGATCTAATCCAGAAGCTCCACTTATAATCTCTCTTAATGCTCCTCCCAAATTATCTATTACACTCTTGAAAACTTTTCTTCTAATGTCTATACCGAACTTCAACAAAAAATTACTAATTGGAGTCACAAATTTTATTAATTTATCTTTTCCTTGTTTTTTTATCTCTTTGTCAATTTTCTTGTACATTGACTCAATTAAAAGTGGAACACAAACGAAAATGCTCACTTTATATTCTTTCATGTTAGCTTGAATGTGTCTAATTCCATCACAAAATACATTTGTAGCACCCTGGTTTAAAAAAATTAAAATTCCTGTGCTACCAAAAGTATGGTGAAATGGCAAAAAAGCCATATTAACATCAGTACTCAAAAAATTTTCAACTCTATTCATGGCAGAAATATTTGATGCTATATTTCTGTGAGATAACATTACAGCTTTCGACTTAGAAGTTGTTCCTGATGTAAATAAAATAATACTCATCTTGTTATCATCAATTTTTGCATCTATAAATTCTCTATTCCCGTTCTCAACTAGTTTTTTTCCTTCTTCTATTAAATCTCCTAAATACAAGAAACCAGCTTCTTTTTCTTCATCACCAATCGGATCCATGCAAATAAATTTTGTAACATCTGTTGTTCCAGAAGCCTTGAATTTTTTCATTGTATCCATATAGTCATTTGCAAAAATTATAGCCTCAGCATAACTTCTTTGCAAAGATGATTCTGTCTCCTCTTCTGGTAATCCCTTATCTAGTGGAACTGCAATTCCAGTACCATTTAAAACTGAAACATATGATAAAATCCACTCATATCTATTCTTGCTAATTATAGCAACTCTCTTGTATTTTAGTCCTAAATTAATTAAAGCTGTTCCAAGAGCATTTATATCACTCTGAAAATCTTTGTACTTTATTTCTTTATAAGTAACCTGCTTGCCATTTGTTTCCTTTAATTTGAATGCAACATTATCAGGGTAATTTGTAAAGGCATTATCAAGAACCTCTCTAATGTTGTTATATTCCTTTGATTCATAAATCTCATATTTTTTTCTATTCATTTTACTTTACTCGCATCTAAAACTGTACGAATTTCTCCTTTCTAGGGATTTTCTCCTTTGTTTTTTGCTAACTCCCACTCCCTATTTTCATTGATAGAATACCATAAAAAACAAAATTATACAAGAGCTATGACCGAGTATTCAAGTGATAAAATTCTACAATTTTTTAAAGCAGAATTACTTCTGCCTCTTTATTTTGTAATTATTTTTTAATTTTTTCATATAACTATAATGGTGATTTGTATGGATTGTCGTGAATTTTCTTCTTTTTTATCTACCCTTTCTGGCTGTGAACTTGTAGCTCTTGCTGGGCTTCTTTCTGTTGCAATTTCTAACAATCTTAGTAATGATGAAATAGATACTTTAGGGAACTTTTTTTCAGCTTTAGGTTCTAATCTTTCAACAATAGCAGCAACTAACGGGTTTGGAAAAAATGGCAATATAAATAATAACCGGGCAAAGCTTTTTCACTTGTTAATTAGCTGTATCGTTTTTGAACACCTATGTACATTTTTTTCTCCGTCCCTAAATTGTATATTTTCTAATGAATATGAAATAATATAACCCAAAAGTATTGACTATACGTATTGTACGTAGTAGAATATATTGTAAATATATAGGAGGAAATATATCCATGAAGGTTATTTATCCAGTATTATTCTATGAAGAAAAGGAAGGTGGATATTCCGTATTTGTTCCAGATTTGAAAAATAATTCTACTTGTGGTAGCACATTAGAAGAGGCCATGACAATGGCAGAAGATTTGATTGCTGGTATTGTATTAGATGAAATGGAAGAAAATAATCAAATTCCTAAATCAAGTAAAATTGAAGACGTATCATTTGAAAAATTAGAAGAATATTTAGATATAGAAAACTGGGATTATGTTTCTAAGTTTAAGACATATATTTCAGTAGACATAAGTTCATTTGCCGAAAAATGGGGAAAAGAATTAGTAAAAAAGACCGTTAACATTCCTAAGTGGGTAAATGCAAAAGCTGAAAATTTAAAAATAAATTTTTCAAAAACATTAGAAGAAGCATTATTACAGAAAATATATAAAGAATAATACGTACTTTCAAATCATTACAAATTTCGTGAATATTTAAATGAATTTTCTCAGAGACAGAATTGCTTCTGCCTCTTTATTTTATACATTAAAATTTCGCCCAAAAAAGGGCGTCCCTATTGGGCGAAATTCTTATAATATTATGCAGATTAGTCCTCCGCTTCCCTCGTTTATTATTCTTTCCAATGTTTCTTGTAATTTTTCTTGTGCATCTTCTGGCATTTTCATTAGTTTTGTTTGCAAGCCTTCGTTTACAAGCTCATGCAGGCTCTTGCCAAATATATTTGATTCCCATATTTTCTTTGGATCGTTTTCGAATTCTGAAAGTAACGATTCTACTAGTTCTTGTGATTGTTTTTCGCTTCCTACTATTGGAGATACTTCTGTTTCTATGTCTGCTCTTATCATGTGTATTGATGGTGCTTTTGCTCTTAGTTTTACTCCATAACGTGTGCCTTGTTTTACCATTTCAGGCTCTTCTAGTATTAATTCGTCTATTGATGGGCTTACTATTCCATAACCTTTTGTGTTTACTTCTTGTAATGCTGTTGATACTTTATCGTACTCTTTCTTTACATTTGCAAATGATATCATGCTAGAGAATAGTTCACCTTCGTTTGTTATTGGAACTCCAGAAATTTCAGTTAATACCTTATAGAATAAGTCGTCTAATAAGTTTATAGTTATATTTATGCTTCCAGTTCCAAGCTGTATTTCGTTTATTATACTTGTTGATATTACCTCAGTGTTCTGC
>CAKOZB010000054.1 GCA_934131055.1 uncultured Clostridia bacterium
ATAAGTTTTCTATAAATTCGTTTAGAGTTTCTTCTCCAGCCTTAACATAATTTAGCTCTCTTCCTCTAAATCTAACAGTTATCTTAACTTTGTTACCGTCTTGTAAGAATTTTCTAGCATTTTTTGCCTTGAATTCAAAATCATGTTGCTCTATGTTTGGAGTAACCCTTAATTCTTTAAGCTCAAATGTCTTTTGATTTTTCTTTGATTCTTTTTCTCTTTTAGCTTGCTCGAACTTATATTTTCCATAGTTCATAAGTTTGCAAACTGGTGGCTGTGCATTTGGTGATACTAAAGCTAAATCTAATTTAGCTTCTGCAGCCATATCTAAAGCTTCTTCAATACCAACTACTCCAAGCTTTTCTCCATTTGCTCCAATTAGTTGAACTTCTTTTGCTCTAATTTTTTCATTAATTAGTAATTCTTGTTTTATAAAAAACACCTCCAAAAAAATAAGATTGACTTCAATAAAGCCAACCCACACAATAACTCTACAACGAAGTTGTAGATAAATATTATTTGCTACCTTTTGCTACTCGGCTAAGGTGAGAAGTGGATTGCTTCTTCTTGAACATTATCTATTGTACTACATTTTGTATCACTCGTCAAGTATTTTTTATTATTTTCATGTTTTTTATAGAAAATACACCCTTGCATAATGCAAAGGTGTAATATATTTTGAAAATATTATCTCTTTGAGAATTGTGGAGCTTTTCTTGCTTTTTTAAGACCATATTTCTTTCTTTCTTTTGCACGTGAATCTCTTGTTAAGAATCCGTTTGATTTTAAAGCTGGTCTATATTCTAAGTTAGCTTCATTTAATGCTCTTGCAATACCATGACGAATTGCTCCTGCTTGGCCTGAGAATCCGCCACCTTTTACTGTACAAATAACATCAAATTTATCTAATGTATCTGTAACTGTTAAAGGTTGTCTAACTATAACTTTTAAAGTTTCTTCTCCGAAATATTCATCTAATGCTTTTCCATTAACTGTGATATTTCCTTTTCCACTCATTATTCTAACTCTAGCAATTGAACTTTTTCTTCTTCCTGTACCATTAAAAACTACTTGTTCTTTTTTTGTTCTAGGCATTTTCTATCTTCCTCCTAATTAAAAATTCCATATTTCTGGTTTTTGAGCCATGTTCTCATGCTCAGCTCCAGCATATACTCTTAACTTTTTAGCCATTTGTCTTCCTAAGCTGTTGTGTGGAAGCATACCTGTTACAGCTAAAGTCATCATTTTTTCTGGGTTGTTAGCTAACATATCTTTAGCTTGGATTTCTTTCATTCCACCAATGTATGAAGAATGGTGTCTGTAAATTTTTTGTGTTAATTTATGTCCTGTTAAAACTACTTCTGAGCAGTTTATGATAATAACGTGATCTCCAGCATCCATGTTAGGTGTATAAGTAGGTTTGTGTTTTCCTCTTAATAATTTTGCAGCTTCTGCAGCAACTCTTCCTAATGGCTTGTTAGTAGCATCAATTATATACCATTTTCTTTCTATTTCATCTTTTTTAATACTATATGTTGTATTATTCATGGTAAAAAATACCCTCCATTTCAAAATTATTTTCTATATATATGAAATCATATTATTAAAACTACCGGGGAGAAGCTTTAACATATGCCATATTCAATTACGCTATAATATTTTATAACAAAATGTGGCAAAAGTCAATACATGGTGCAAATAAAAAACGCACTTTTGCAATATTTTTCTAAAACACGATGAAAGAGAGCTTTTACACTCTCCTTCATCGCGTTCAGTTAAGCAAAAGCTCTAGTCAGAAGCCATATTGCTCCTAAAACCACTGCTAACATGATAGTCAGCAACCGGAGTCTCACGAAAAAGTTATATACCTTTTCGTAGGTTTGCACGTCCTTTTTTACGTACTGCTCATACAGAGTCACAAGCCACGTTGCGACTGTCACAATGAGTATTACGATCCAAAGGTTTGTTGCCCATTCATAGAGCACCATAAAGAATGCTACGACGAACAAACAGATGACAACAATAGTGGTTAGCATGTGAATTTCTCCTTTTTATAAAAAAATTTTTTATTACCCTTTATTATACTACTTTTCATTCATTTTTGCAAATTGATGTCGTAATATGAATCTGGCACAGTGCCTACAATTACAGATTCTGCAATTAATACTTGGTTTTCTATCATCTGTTTTATTGTGTTATATGGCGTAAGTATTGTTACTTCACACGATAAATTTAAGTATACTCTGTGTAATGTTTGGTTTATTCCTTGTGACGTAAATTCCGAAACTAGCTTTGTATCTACATTTCCTACATTAGCAATTTTTATATGTATCTTTGGTCCTTGTGCCGAAAATAGTTTAAGCCCTAATGCACTTCCTAAATATATGAATATATCTGAAGTGTTTTTCTCTTGAAATTTATTTATTATATTTACAGGAATATCTGATATTATTTTGTTTACATTTTTCGTGTTTGTTTGCAACATTTTGACATTTCCACTACTATCTCTTACTATTGTAATTAAGTCATCATAAGAATACTGGTTCATTATTAATGTTGCCTCATCATTAGATATTTGTGTTGCAATGTTTTTAGCTTTGTCTATACACAAATCATTTATTATTGGATTTATTGCTCTTGTTACAATTACAAATGTAATTACCGCAATTACTATAATTGTAATAATAGAAATCGCGGTATATCTTCTGTTATTTATTGGCATATTCTTGTAGCCTTTTCCTGTTGTACAAAATCTTGGTCTTGAATAAATTTTACTTTCCATAGCTTTTCTCTATCTCTTCGATTTAGCTTAAGTAGCATTCTTTTAGTTTTCTAAATTTTTACGCATTACTTTTTATCTTGGAATAAACAGTTGCTCCCCTGGCATTATAATATCTGGATTTTCTATTCCATTTACCTTTACAATTTCATCAACCGTACTGCCAAATTTCTTAGCAATTTTCCACAATGTATCCCCAACTCTTGCATAATAAACTATAATACTAAAGCTTTCTCTATCCTTCTTTTCGCTCTCTGTTACGTTTTCTATTAAATTGATTGAACTCTCTTTTACTATATTTAGTCTAAAATTTAAGTCTACTTTCATGTCAATGGTACTATCTGCCATAACCACAAAATCTTTTTTGGCAATTTCTATGCTTGTGTCTATTCTCATCTTTGGTGCAATACTATTTGAAGTTACTGTAAATTCAAATGGCTCTACGAGGTTTTTTATATTAATTCTGGTTGTTCCTTCTTGGCCGTATATGAATGTTAGGCTAATTTCTCCTTGATATATTATTTTTCCGTTTTCCATTTGACTGCTTATTATTCTTGGCTTTACTTCTACATCATAAATTTTATTTTGTTTTACTTCATCTATTCTCTCTTGTTTTCTTAAATTAAATACTTCACTGATTTCTTCCTTATCTTTTATAACTTTTATGGTTCTTTGTGTGTACTTTACGTCCATTGTTCTGCTATACATATCTTGTATTATATTTATTTCCTGTTTTTTATATACTGCACAGAAAATTTCAAGTTCGGCTTCCACATAAACAGAATGTTCTTCTACGTTATTCGGCTTAATTATAATGTTCTTTAATTCATATGTTACATCACAAATGCTATCTTCATTTATGTCTTTCATATCAATAAATCCCATTACTGGAATCGTAGCCATAACAGAGTTTATTCTCCCATCATCTGTTAAATACATTATTTTAAATACTGCATCTGCTTTTGTTAAAATCTTGTTATAGCTAACCTTATTTTCTTTGTTTTCAAGCCTAATTTCCACCTTCATTATTTCAGATAAATTATCAACATTGTCTATTGAAACCGTATCTTTTGCATATACTTTTGTACTTCCATTACCAATTAACGAATTTATGTTTATCTTTTCATTTAATAATTGCATATCTTTTTTGTTTTCTATATTATCAACATACTCAACATTTTCATTAGAATATGCGGTTAAATTCATCTGGATATTTGCTTTTAAGCTAATCTTTCTTCCATTTATTATCTTGCATTCTAGCTCTGTTAAATCTGTTCTACATTCTAACTGCATGCTACTTTTCAAATCTTTCATTTCTATATTTTTAGAAAAATCTATGTTTGCATTTATAGCTCTCATGCTGGAATTTTCATCATCTGCAATATACACAACATATGCATTAACTGTTCCTTCGATTCTTACTTTCCCATCTTGTACCTCTTTTTTATGCAGACAAACATTGCCACTGCTAGAAATAATACTTAAAATATCTGGTTTAACGTCTGGAACAATCTCATCGCCTTCTATTGTAATCTTCTCATTCTTTTGCTCTATTATTTGATTTATACATAAATTATTCTTAGATAAATTTACAGCCATTTTCTCTCAATCCTTTCTTGAGGCACAACTAATATTGTACCTGCTATCAATCTTAATTCATGTATATTACAAAGCAAAAAAAAAATTCCTTTTTTTCGGAATTTCTTTTAAAAATAAATTACCCTATATCGTAAGCTTTTCTTTTTTTCTTACCTTGGCTTTCTGGTGGTATTATAGGACAGTACTCTTGTCCATCAAAAACTTGAAGCTCCACAGTTCTTGTTAGAATGTCTGTGTATTGATAAGTTGCATTTTCTTGAGTTTCATCATATTTTACGATGAACATACAAGGATATGCCTTCTCAATTACGGCTTCTTTCTCAAATGGTTTATTTCTTCCAAGCGAACCTTTCACAATTATCTTTTGTCCAATCTTTTGACTAATATCAGTTTTAAGACTCGTAATGTCATTCGGATAAATCATGCTTATATCACCACTCCTTTAAGATAGCACGATTATACCATTTTTTACATAATTAGTCAAAATGTACCAAAGTAGTTATAATTGCTGTAAGTAGCCATTTTAATATAGTTTGAAGAGTTTAATTGGTATTATTACATTTGTGTTACATTTGTGTTACCAACTTATATATTTTTCTTTTTACCTTGTGCACCTATTCCACTTACTCCATTTTCTCCGTCTCTTAATTCATTTTTTATATCATTTATCGTTACATATCTATTAGAATCTGTTGTTGCTATCTTGCCTGCCACAACCAATGGATCTTTAAAGTCTATCAATATTCTAGCAGGAGATGATGCAAAGTTTGCTCCTGCTTCCATTATAGCCTCATAATAACTTTGGCAAGCTCCTGCAAAAATAGCAAGTTTATTAGCTCCCTGCTCCCACATTCTGGCTCTTATAACCGTTTCCACAAAATATTTAGAATTTCTATAATTGTAAATATCATTAAAATTGTAGCCTTTCTTAATCATTCCATCATGTCCTGTCACAACCAGAATATCTGGATTATATTTGCCTAACAACCCCCAAATCATCTGTGGCTGTTTACTTTCTGTAATATTCTTAACAATTACATTTAATCCCATACTTTTATATACTTTTTGTGATTTTTCACTATACTTTCTATCACCATCTAAATGCAGAATTCTTCCATAATGTTGATAATATCTTTTAAACATATTATTTTGAACATTTACAAGACTCTTCTTACTTTTTTCTAACTCCTTTTCGAAGCTATCTAATAAATTTATTACTCTATTATTATCTATTAATTCAAGATCGTCTAATGGGCTATCTGCCTCAATTCTTGTAACCAACCCCTTCAAAATTGCTATGTCTTGGTTTCTGCACTTTATTATATTACTTACTGTAAACACAATATCTTTGTTATATGATAATCTGCCTACAATATCACCTTTTCTAAATTTCATAATTCTTCACCTATTTAATTATATGTAGAATTATGTAAAATGTTGTCTTTCTTATTTACATATAAAAACAACTCAATCAAGTTATTGTGATTGAGTTGTTTTCAATTAATCTTTAATTAATTTTTCTCGTTCTTCCGGTGATACAATATAGTCTCTATATATTAATCCCATTAATATTTTAGTTTCTGGTTTAATATTGTTTATCCAATTTGCGTCACTAAAATCTATATTAGCTTTATAATTCATATTTTTTTTGTTTCTCAAAAATTCAATAAGTTTTGCTGAAATCTTATCTTTAATTTCTTTTTTTGAATGTTCTATTATCTCTAATGTCTCTGCAAAGACTTCTCCATAACTATTATTCATCAGTTACTTTCCTTTCTTTAAGTTCTACCTTTCATCACGATCTTTTTCATCTTTAAATATAGTACGAATTGCTTCTTTTAATTTTGCAAAGAATCCCTTTTGCTGATTTCTTGTTTGCATATATATTTGTTCATAAACCTCTGGGCCTACTTCAAAATCGTCCTCTTTTTCTGATGCTCTAGCTTGTTGTTGGCTATTATTTGATGTTTTTCTTTCATATTCACGTGAAGAAACATATGTATCTCCAATCTTAACATTCTTCATAGATACTTTTATATTTCCATTTCCGTTTATTTTTAAAGGCTCATCATTAGCTAATTGCTCAGCCGTAAGTCCAAAAATTCTAGCTTCAGAATTTCCTTTTGAAGAATATCTACGTGTATCTTGTCTTGTTTGTCTTTGTTTTTTATTTGCTTCTCTTTCTGCTTTGTCTCTTGCCATTTCAGCCCTATCTTCTTCACTCAGTGGTCTTATAGAACCAGAACCTGATATTCCATATTTTCTTGCAATTTTTGAATCTTGCATATCAACATCTTGTCCATTAACTTGCATTGTTACTCCATCGATTTTTATGTCTATTCCCATAAAATTCCTCCTATATACTTTTAATACTTCTTTTAAATTATATCACATATTTTAATATATGACAATAATTTTCCAGACATTTACAGCATTACATCCACTTTTTAAGGTATGTATTCATTTTTTGTTCTATTATTTTGTAAGTAAGAATAGTATTAAACAAAAAGATTCAATGGGGGTTGTCCTGATGATAGGTTTTTCAATTGAAGAAAGAGCAATTACTTTAGCTCATTATATTATAGATTCAAAAGACACAGTCAGAGGTGCCGCTAAGAAATATGGCATATCTAAGTCTACAGTGCATAAAGATGTTAGCGAAAGATTATTAAAAATAAACCCTGCTTTGGCCTCTGAAGTTAGAGTTATTCTAGATGAAAATAAAGCAGAACGCCATATTCGTGGTGGGCAAGCGACGAAATTAAAATATCATAATGAACACTTAAGAAAAGAGGCAATTTAATCTTTCTCATTTATAAAATGGGAACACTTATCCCAAAGTGTCCCCATTTTTTTATGAAAGATTTTTTGTTTTATTGTAGTATGATATCCAAGCAACTATTACACATACCAAATATGCTACTATTAAGAAAATTGTACTCATAGCTCCGCCCATTAGCAGGCAAAAAGTCATCATATTTTCTTCTACACAATGACGAAATTCATTTTCTGAAGAGTAATTAGGTGTTTTAGAAATTATTTCAATTTCATTAGACATTATAACCGTCATGCTAGCTGATTTTGCCAACTTGGCATCCTTATTATTATCTAAATAATATTTAAAGATAATTTCATCCCCTTCATATATAATTTCATATTTTACAACGTCATCAGGTATAGCACTCAAATTAAGTCCTTTGCCTTCTTGTATCACATTTTCAGCAATTTTATATAAGTAATTATATGTACTCTCTTTGTATAAGTTCAATTCATATCCATATTTTTCTGTAATCACTGTATTTAAAATACAACAAATAAAGTACCATACAATCACCCATAAACCAATCACACTAAGAAATCTTTTGCCAGAGTCTCCATTTGATAATGCATTCCAAAAATCACAAAAATACCGCTTTTCTTTCATAAAATTCTCTCCTTATTAGTTTTTTATACAAACTAAACAGATCAAGGATATTTTCCTCTCACTAATTAGTGAAAAAGATATTAATGCAGTTCTTCTGCGTCATAATTATACCTCATTTTTCTTCAATTGTATAGTTTAATTGCTTATATTTAATAAATTCCTTACTCTTTATTATTTAAATTTGTAATAATATTTTTATCTATAAATTATATTTTAGGAGCCTATACTATGATTAATATTGACTCTTCAACAGTCGCTGTTGAAACTTCCGTTCCAAATCCCAAGCATCCAATTACAATAAAAGTCCATTGTACAACATTAGCAACTATTTGATTTCCAAAATACCCTTTATTAAATAATAAAAATATTACAACTGTTATAAATGTTATCACTAACGCAAATCCACTAATACTATTATCTATTTCTTCTGAAAATGTAACTTTTTTTCTCTTTCTTTTTTTGCTCCATATTATTTTCTCCCAAAGCTATTTATATTTTCAAGCTATTCACAGATAAAATTTGACAAATCTGTTTAGTCTGTGTATAATAATTATAGGAAATGGAGAAACCACAAATGTGGCTTGACACCTTTTGATGAAAAAAACACATCGCAACAGATGTGTTTTTTATTTGTCTATTTGCTTAAATATAAAATAGTTATAATTAAGGCAATTGCTATGATAGTAACTCCTACTAAGCCATAGAATAGTAAGTATATTTTTACTTATTGCTATTGTTTATTTTCTGTAACCCGCTTCTTGCAATGTTTTTGTAAGTTTTATGCGGTCTTTATTTCTAGCCTTAGCTTGTCAGCTATCATTGCAATAAACTCCGAATTCGTTGGTTTTCCCTTGCTTGCAGATACTGTATAGCCAAATATGTTCTCTACAACTGCCGGTTCTCCTCTGCCCCACGCAACTTCTATAGCATGGCGAATAGCACGCTCTACACGGCTTGGCGTAGTGTGGTATTTCTTGGCTATGTCTGGATACAGTTGTTTTGTTATTTGGTTTATTATATCAATATCATTTACAACCATCATTATGGCTTCTCTTAAATATTGATATCCTTTAATATGTGCTGGTACACCAACTTCATGGATTATATTTGTAACTAAAGCTTCTAATCCATCTTCACTCTTTTTGTCAATTTGTTGTGGTATATCTATGTACTGGGATTTCGTTTCTTTCACAATAAAGCTTCCTCTATTTGTAGAAGGCTGATAATATCTCAATTCTTTTATTCTCTTTATTAATACTTCTATGTCGAATGGTTTTACAACATAATATTGAGCCCCTAAGGTTATTGCTTTTTGTGTTATTTTGTCTTGACCTACTGCTGAAAGCATTATGCATATTGGCCTTTTTTCTAGTCTCATTGAACTTAATCTTTCTAAGACTCCTAACCCATCTAAATGTGGCATAATAACATCTAATAGTACAACATCTGGTTTTAAAGTAGATATAATGCTTAGTGCTTCCTCTCCGTCTTTTGCCATGCCAACAACCTGCATATCCTCATCCTTTTCTAGATAGTTTGCTAAAGTTGTTGCAAATTCATTATTGTCGTCAGAAATCAAAACTGTTATTTTTTCATTCACTCTTTCGTTCCCCCTATTCTTATTTACATAGTCGTAAATCTTTTACAACGTGTATTATATACGCATATTTTGCTTTTTGCAATAGTTTTTGGGAAACTTTTCCATTTTTTGTCATACATTATTGTGCTTTTTCAACGAATTTTCGACAGATTATACT
>CAKOZB010000055.1 GCA_934131055.1 uncultured Clostridia bacterium
GTGTTATACTCAGTTTCAGTTAACCAGCCTACATTGTCTGTATCTGCATCCCATGTATCTGAATAACCAGATGTTGTTACATATGTGCTTGTATAATTTTTTAAATCTGTCTCTATACTTGTATAATCTGCATCTGTAAATGTTGTTTTTCCTAGTCCTGTTGTTGCATATACTTCTGCTGTTCTTGGCACTACTACCCACACATATTCATTTCCACTTGCATCTTGTATTACGAGCCCTGTATCTCTTGTCCCTTCTTTTTTTGTAAATGTATTATCTGGAAAATATGGCGCTGTTTCTGCTGTTGCAACTTCTGGTACCTTTGTATCTGAACCTCCACCATTTCCATTGTCACTTCCATTTAATACACTTTCCATTTTTTCTATTAGGCTATTCATGCCTTTTAAGTCGTTTTCACTTGCTTCTGCTTGTTTTGTTTTAGCCTCTTGTGCTTTTGATATTATTCCATTGTCTCCTAACACTAAATTAATACTTACTCCTGCAAGAATTAACAAGACAACTATTGTAACAACAAGAGCAACAAGGGTAATACCTTTTTTCCCTTTAAACATTTTATTCTTTCCTCCTCGTTTGTTTTTCTCTAATATTTTCAACTGTTTCTTAAGTTTTTATTCATAATTTTTGTTTTATTTGATATCATTTATGTGTGTTATTTTTCTTTTTTGTTTTACAGTTGAATTTTAGTTTTAAATTTTTAACTTCTACTTAATTTTTATTTTTCTTTCCGTATATATATCTATTCACGTATATATACTCTTGTTGCTATGTTATATCTACTTATATTTACGTTATAGATATAAATACTTCACCAAAATAATATCATTATTTTCACACCAGTGCAATAGTTTTCTTTTAACTTTTTCAATTTGTCGTTTTTTGTTGAATTTTGTCGTACTGCATTTTTAATAATTCATAGCGATTTTTAGAAAAATAATATATATATGCATTAAATTTTAATATCTTTCCAAACTTTGGCATCAAAAAAGAAGAACGCCCATATTTGTAAAGACGTTCCTCTTTCATATTTATTTAGACATATATTCTTTTGTTTTTGCTAAGATTATGTTCTTAACATTTTTAGTTACTACTTCTTCGTCTGTTTCATCGTTTTCTTCTATGTAAGCGACAGCCAATGCTCTTATTACACTAGTTACTCTGCTTTCTAATAAAAGTTTTTCTTTATTCTTTTTCATTTTTCTGTGCAAGTACCATCTTAATAATAGATTTCCTCTGGTTCTGCATATGTAATTTTCAACTTCTTCTTCACATATATCTTGAACTCTCGTGCCTTTTTTACAGAATTTACGACCACTAGCAACTCTTTCGAATTCTTTTGCATCTTCTAATGATTCTATTTTTAATATTTTATCCATTGAAACTGAAGTCTCTTCGTTTTCTAATTCTTTCGTTTTTTTCATAATCATTCCACCTTTAGTAATTTTACACTACTATAATACCATTACTAAAATTTTATTGCAAGAGGATTTTACTATAAATTTTATAACCATTCTCCATTTTTCTTTATGTATATTTTCTTTATTATTTCTACTAACACTGAATATATTGCCAATAGCAAAATTACAAATCCATAATATTTTAATGGCAATATTTCGAAATGGAAGCTTGGTATGTTGTGTAGCAATATTGGTGTTAATATTGTTCCGATTATTGTTCCAAATGTTCCGAGTGTTAGCCATTTATTCGCTCTTGACTCTATGAAAGGCTTTTTTGCTGTACGCACGTAATGGATTATCATTGTTTCCGATATTAAACATTCTACAAACCATGCTGTTTGGAAGAATGTTTCTTTGCCTGCATTATATCCGAACAAGAACCATAAGCCTAAGAATGCAAGTACGTCTATTAATGAACTTGTTATTCCCATTACATTCATGAATTTGCTTATTCCTTTTGTGCTCCACTTCTTTGGCTTTTCTAGAAATTCTTTGTCTACATCATCATATGGAATTGCAATTTGAGATATGTCATATAAAAAATCTTGCAACAACATTTGTATTGGCAATAGTGGTAAGAATGGCAAGAAAATACTTGCAATTACAATACTAAACACATCTCCGAAGTCTGAGCTTAATGCCATTTTCATATATTTAATAATATTTCCATATACTCTTCTACCTTCTAGCACACCCTCATAAATTACTTTCAAACTTCTTTCTAGCAATATTATATCTGCCGCTTCTTTTGCAATGTCTGTTGCAGTATTTACACTTATTCCAACATCTGCTATGTGTAATGAAGGCGAGTCATTTACTCCATCTCCCATGTATCCAACTACGTGACCGTTGTTTTTTAGTTGCTTTACTACCCTTTCTTTTTGTAATGGATTCATTCTAGCAAAAACATTAACTTCTTCAACCTTTTTAGCAAGCTCTTCATCAGACATCTTGTCTATATCTGTTCCTAAAAGAGTTTCCGTATTTTCTAATCCAACTAAGTTGCAAATATTATTTGCAGCATATGGGTTATCTCCAGTCAATATTTTTGTTGTAATTCCAATACTCTTCAATTTCTTTAATGTAGCTTTTGCATCTTTTTTAGCCGGATCTAAGAATGCAACAAATCCGATGAATGTCATGTTTGCCTCATCTGAAACATTAAATACATTCACTCCTCTGTACTCTCTTTTTGATGCAATTGCTATAACCTGCATTCCTTGCACAGCATATTCTTTGGCTTTTTGCTCAACTATTTCAACCATTTCTGGTGTTAGCTCATTTACGTGTCCATTGTATTTTACCTTTGTACACACCTTTAAAATTTCTTCCAATGCCCCTTTAGTAAACATTCTATAACCGTTATTCTTGTTACTCTTTACAACAACACTCATTCTCTTTCTCGTATAATCGAATGGTATCTCGTCTATTTTGGTATAATCATTTACTATTTCTTTTACATTCTTTTCGTTTCCATATGTGATAATTGCCCTATCGACTAAGTTTTTCATTCCAGTCCCGAAATAGCTATTTAAATATGCGTATTCTAATATTGATGTATCTTCATTTCCATTAACATCTATGTATTTTTGAAGTACTATTTTATCTTCTGTAAGAGTGCCTGTTTTATCTGTGCACAAAACATCTATAGCACCCAAATTTTGAATTGAATTTATATTTTTTACAAGAGTTTTCTTCTTTGCTAACACCTTTGTGCCTCTCGTCAAATTTACATTTACTATCATTGGAAGCATACTTGGTGTAATTCCAACTGCAACAGATAAAGCAAACAGTATAGCCTCTAACCAGTCTTTTCTGATAAAGCCATATATTACAAAAACTGCAACCGAAACAACAAGCATGTATCTTATTAGCATTTTTGTGATATTATTCATTCCCTTTTCAAAGTTTGTTGGCTCTTTCTTAGTCTCAACCTCTTTGCTCATTCTTCCAAGATATGTAGTAAATCCAGTATCTATAACAACTCCAGTTGCTCTACCACTTACAACACTAGAACCCATTAAACACACATTTGAAATAGAAAATATCTCTTTTGCATCATTGGTATTTTGTGCGACCTTTTCAACAGGAACACTCTCACCAGTAAAAACAGATTGGTTAACAAATAAATCTTTACTGTCTATCAGCATTATGTCCGCCGGAATCATAGAGCCTGCGCTCAAATGCACTATATCACCTGGCACAACCTTTTCAACTCTTATCTCTTTTTCTTTTCCGCCTCTTACAACATTGGTTGTAGTGTACATTTTTGCTTTCAACTCTTGGTTAAATTTATACACGCTATAATCTTGAAAATATCTAATTAATGCACTAATAATAGCAATTCCAAGAATTATATATGTACTTAAAGCATCACTCAAAAAATAGTTTATTACAGCCAGCACAATTAAAATAATTATAAATTTATCCTTAAAACTATTAAACAAAAAATATAATCGGCTCTTCTTCTCGTTCTTAACCACAACATTAGGACCATTTTTTTCTAGTAACTCTGTTGCTTTATTTTCTGTTATTCCATTTTCACTTGTATTATATTCTTTTAGTACTTCTTCTCCTGTTTTCTTTGATATTTCTGAATATTTATTTAATAATTCATTATCTTCTTTTTTTATTTTCTTTTTAATCTCAAATAATTGAATCATTTGTTATTTCCTCCATGCTTTTATGATGTATTTGTAGCATCATTTTTAACATCTCCAATTATAGTAATACGAAAAAAAATTGTCAATAAAAAATTAGCCTTACTCAATTCGTAAAGCTAATTTTTCTATTTTATTTTAATATTCTCAATGAATTTAATACAGTTATTAGTGTTGCTCCAACGTCAGCAAATACTGCTTCCCACATGTTTGCAACTCCGAATACGCTTAGTACTAATACTACTATTTTTACTCCTATAGAGAATATTAAGTTTTGTTTTATTATTTTACTTGTTTTCTTTGAAATATCTATTGCACAGTCAATTCTGTCTATCGAGTCTGTCATTACAACAATGTCTGATGCTTCTATTGCAGAACCAGAGCCAACTCCTCCCATTGATATTCCAACATCTGCTCTTGCAAGTACTGGTGAATCGTTTATTCCATCTCCAACAAATACAACTTTGCCGTTTGTGCCTTTATATTTTTCCAACTCTTTCTCAAGTTCAGAATATTTTTGATCTGGCAACATCTCTGCTTCAAATTCACTTATTCCAAGTTCTTCGGCAATTTGTTTCGCTGCTTTTTTGTTGTCTCCAGTAAACATTTTAGTAACTATTCCTCTAGAATTTATAGCTTGTATAGCCTCTCTTGTACCATGTTTCGCTTCATCTTTTAATAAAATTGCACCAACTAATTCGTCATCAATTTTTAAATAAATTTTTGTACTTTCTGCAACTTCATCTTCTTTTCCAACTAAAGATGAATTGCCTACTAAAACTGTTTTTCCATCAATGTTGTATTTTATCCCCTTACCAGTTATCTCTTCATAATTTTCTACTTTTTTAGTTTCAATATTTTGAGCATTTCTTACTATCGATTTTGCAATTGGATGGTTCGAATAGCTTTCGCCCCATACAACATATTTTAGTACATCGTTTTCCACATATTTATCACTGTAAACCTCAATTTTAGAAATTCCAAATTGACCTTTTGTAAGTGTTCCAGTCTTATCAAAAACAATTTCTTTTACGTCTTTTAATTCGTCTAAGTAGTCGCTTCCTTTTATTAAAATTCCTTCCTTAGATGATTTACCAATTCCAGAGAAATAGCATAACGGAACAGATATCGCAATAGCACATGGACAAGATATTACCAAGAAAATTAATGCCCTATATATTGAACCATTTTCTCCACCATATGTTACATTAGATATTAATGGCAAGAATATTCCCACTAATATTGCAATTCCAATAACAATTGGTGTGTAAATTTTAGCTGCTTTATTAACAAAAGTTTCTGTCTTTGCCTTCTTATCAGTTGCATTCTCAACAAGTTCTAAAATCTTGCTAACAGTGCTGTTTTCATACTTTTCTGTAACTTTTATTTCTAATAAACCTTCTAATACAATACTTCCTGACAAAACAATATCATTTTCAGCAACATCTTGTGGTTTAGATTCACCAGTCAAAGAAGCTGTATTTAAACTTGCAGTACCTTTTACAACAACACCATCAAGTGGAATTTTCTCTCCTTGTTTTGCAACAACAATATCTCCAACTTTTACTTCTGATGGCTCGACTATTTCAATTTCGTCACCCTTTTTTAGATTAGCATATTCAGGCTTGATATCCATTAAATCTGATATAGATTTTCTAGTTTTATTAATAGCCTTCTCTTCTAAAATTTTACCAATTTCATAAAGAATAATAACCATTAATCCTTCCGAAGATTTTCCTACCAGATATGCTCCTATACAAGAGATAGTGATAAGCAAATTCTCGTTAATTGTCTTACTCTTAAATAATAATTTCACTGCATTTTTCGCTGTTTTAAATAGCAAAATAGCATAGCCTAAGACTATAAATATAGTAGATGCTATTTGAGGCATTGGAACATATAGTCCAACTCCAGCAACAATTGCACCAATTACAAGCCTTAAAATATGAAGCCATAGCTTCTTTCTATTTTCTTTTTGAGCCTTCTCATTTTTTAAATCTTTACTCTTACTATTAACCTCAAGTAGCTCAACCTCTGGCTCAATACTCTGTACAATCTTCTCAATCTCTTCCTTAGAAAGAGTATCTGTTTCATATGTTAATTTCATCTTTGCAAAATTTACATTTGCATTTTTTATTTCAGGATTTTTGTTTAACCCTTCTTGTATTTCATTTGCACAAGCTGCACAATCCAGTCCTGCAATTTCATACTCATACTTTTTCATACTGTCTCCTTTCGCCCATTAGGGACGCCCCTTTTCTTGGCGATTAACTTTCTTCTATGTGTTCTTTTCCAATCTCATAAATTTTTCTAACATGGTCATCGTCCAAGCTATAATAAACCGCTTTACCATCTTTCCTTCCTTTAACAAGTTTTGCTTGTTTCAAGACTCTTAATTGATGTGAAATAGCCGATGGTGTAGAATTTGTAATTGCCGCAATCTCTGATACATTAAGCTCTTCTTCTAATAATGCTGCAATTATTTTCATTCTTGTAGAATCCCCAAAAACCTTAAAATTCTCAGCTATATCAAATAATAAATCTTCATCTGGAAAATTACTTTTTATTTTATTTACCTTTTCAACATTGATGCTAATTTGTTCAACATTTTCTTCCATAGAACTTCCTTTCTTGCCTTCTTACTCTCTTGTATAAAGCATATATATTTTTATAATTAATTTTAGTTTTTCATTTGAACGGTTGTTCATATATTCATTATATGTATCTGGATAAAAAATGTCAATATTAATTTAAGAAAATTTTATAAAACTTTCAAACGTATAAAATAAAATTAGCCAGACATTTCTGACTAATTTCATTTTTATTATTATTTTATTATTTTTTTGACTTCTTCAATGCTTAATTCCACAATCTCTGCAATTTTTTCAATTGGTGTATCTAAAGAATGTAGTTTTTTTACAATCTCTATTTCTCTATCTTTTCTACCACGTTTTTCGCCTCGTTCTTCACCAATCTTTAAACCACGTGCTTCTCCCTCTTTTTCGCCTATTTCTCTATTTGTTTCCATTTCTACATTGTATCTCATAATGCTCCACTCACGTTCTTCGTATTTTGCAACTTCATCTGGATTTTGGCTTAATTTATTTAATTCTTCTACTGTTTTGTTTATTTCTTCATTTTCTTTTGCCGACATTTCCACTTTTTCCTCCTTACTTCCATCTATCAACCATAGCCATTGTTCTAGCTTTGTATTGCAGTCTGGATTTTTCTCTTTAAATTTTGGAAGTTCTATAAAGTGCATTTCAAATATATTTGTTGCCTCTTCCTCTTCTTTCCTATAACCCATATCAACAAATTCTGTTGGATTCGTGTCCTCATATTTCATTCTTGCTATTGAATGATATGCATTTCTCTCTAAATAATTATATTTCAATATATTTATTGTTATTATCTTTTTTAGCTCTTTGTAATTTTGCTTAGCTTTTAGCTGTTCTGCCGCAAGCTTCGATAAATATGTACTAGATCTTTCTTTTATATTATGTTCATTCGAAACTTGCATTTCTACATCTACTACTCTTTCATTATCTATATCCAATTTTAAGTCTAATATTCCAAGTTTTTCATCTGCCATATTTGGCGTTAATTCTGGATTTTTTACCTCAACTTTATTTATAATTGCTTCTAAGAAATCCTTCAACATTGAATTATTTTCTTCTCTTGCAAATACTCTTTTAAAAACATAATCTGACGTTAGTGGTAATCTAGTTACCTTCGTATCTTCTGCCACATTATTATTTTTCTTTAAATCGTCCATTGACTTCCTTTCCATTTTACCAGTCTATCTACCATTTTTCAACTAATAAGTAAAATTTTTATGTATTTTCTCTCATATTTTTCTTCGGACATTTATAAAACATTCTTTTTTCTTAAGCACGCTAGCTATTTTCTAATCTCTTTTTGGATTTCTACCTTTCGCTATAGCGAATATACGAATTAAATTTCTAGATTTAATAATAATTGATAAAATTGTTTTAGAATTCTAATAATTAACGTTAATTCTACAATAGAGAAAACTATTGTATTTTCTGATTATATACTATAATCTCTATAAAAGCAATTATAATCGTAGACAAAATTATTACAAATTTCGCTCTTTTTCAAAAAAATCTCTCCATGTATTTTATAGCACTTATCTTACTATAAAACATATGGAGAGTCATCATACCTTTATTGCTGCAATAAATTTTTAAAATTCATCAATTAAATCTCTTACAATCTGACTTGCAATAATTAATCCACCTACAGATGGTACAAAACTTATACTTGCAGTTGTTCTTCTATGTTCTTCGCTTTTATCGAATCTATTTGGTAATTCTCTCGAATATACTACCTTTGAATGATTTATTCCTTTTGCTCTTAATTGTTTTCTAATTGTTTTTGCAAGTGGGCATACTGAAGTTTTGCTTATATCTGAAACTTCAATTTGTGTTGGATCTAATTTATTTCCCATTCCCATTGCAGAAATTATTTTCACGTTCTTCTCATGAGCAGTAACTATTAAAGATAATTTTGAAGAAACAGAATCTATTGCATCTACTATATATGAATAATCTTCTCTTATTAATTTATCTTTATTTTCCTCGCAATAAAATTCTTTGTGTATTTCTACATTTGCATCTGGATTTACTTTTAAAATTCTTTCTTTTTCAACTTCTACCTTATCCATGCCTATTGTAGAAAAATCTGCCACAAGCTGTCTATTTATATTAGTTACATCTACTACATCTTTATCTACCAATACAAAATTACCAATGCCAGCTCTTGCTAATGCTTCAACTGCATATGAGCCTACTCCACCACAGCCAAACACTGCAACAGTAACATTTTTTAATTTTTCTATGTTATCTTTTCCTATTAATAGTTCTTCTCTTGCTTGCCAATTTTCCATTTTTAATTTTTTCCTTTAATTTATTTTGTATTTAATATTTTTTCTACTTCGTCTTCAGATAATTGAACCGCTTTTGCAATTTGTTGTACAGATAAATTCATATTTATTAGTTCCTTTACAATTTGTTCTTTCGTATCTTTTATTCCTTCTTCTCTTGCTTCTTTTGCCTCTTTCTTTAACTGTAATTGGTCTGCTATTTCAAGTGTTCTTTTTAAAACTTTTCTCCTTAGTAAATCATCTTGGCTTATCCTGTCTAGCTCTTCTTTTGCTTCTTTTATATCTTCATTTTCTTCCATAATACGAGTTACCTCCTCTTTTTCTGGATTATCTAGAAAA
>CAKOZB010000056.1 GCA_934131055.1 uncultured Clostridia bacterium
TTCGTACATACATCTACCACGTATATATTTGTTGCATTAATCGTATTTATTTCTACATACGTTATAGATATAAATACTTCACTAAAATAATATCATTATTTTCACACGTGTGCAATAGTTTTTTCTTATTTTTTCAAATTTGTCGTTTTTTGTCGAATACCATTATTTTTTTATTTTCTTTCTTGGTCTATTTTTTCCTTTTTATAATATATTTATTACTAGATTTTATTTAGGGGTGTTGTTTTGGTTAGCGTAAGTACTTCTTCTAAAAATGTTAAAACACGTTTTGCTGTTTTTTCTATAAAAAAATATATTCTGCCTGCTACATTTGTTTTGTTTGTTATTGGACTTGTTACTTTTTCTAGTAGCAATCTTACTGCTGCAAAATCCGGTTTAAAACTGTGGGCTAATAATGTTGTGCCAAGCCTCTTCCCTTTTTTTATTGCGACCAATCTTTTATCCCACACTAATCTAATAGATTATATTAGCAAGAAATGTAACAAATGTATGCGACCTATTTTCAATGTGCCTGGAGAATCTGCATATGCTTTTGTTTTAGGGCTTATTAGTGGCTACCCTATGGGTGCTAAAATTGTTACAGATTTGCGCACCAACAATAATTGCACTAAAGATGAAGGAGAACGAATGCTTTGTTTTACAAATAATTCTGGTCCACTCTTTATAATTGGAACAGTACGGAATTTCTATGTTTTCCAATTCTAATATTGGCTTGCTTTTATTCATTACACATACACTCTCAGCTATAACTGTTGGAATTTTATTAGGACAATTAGCACGTTTAAAGCGTAAATTTAAAAATAATATTTTCGAACACTCGTATAATTCATCAACTAACGAATTGTGTACATTTAACAATTTAGGAAGCATACTTTCTAATGCAATACTAGAATCTAGCAAAACAATTATAATGATTGGTGGATTTGTCGTAATCTTTTCTGTAATAATTTCTATTTTAGGAAACAGCAAAATTTTAGAAATATTTTCATACTTATTATACATACCATTAAAGCTCTTAAATATAGATTTATCATTTTCAAAACCAATCATCTCTGGAATTATAGAACTAACTAATGGAGTATTGCTTGTAAGCTCAGTTACAAGTAAAGCCCTTTCTTCTAATATCATCATTTGTGCATTTTTACTAGGGTTTGGCGGAATATCAGTATTACTGCAGGTTTTAAGCATAACATCAAAATCAGATTTATCTATAAAAAAATACATTTGCGGAAAACTTTTACAAGGAATTATTGCAGCAATTTACACATATATTTTTATAAACCTAATACCAATGTTTTTCTTAAACTTGTAATTACTTTATTACTTATTATTACTATTGCTCTACATTATTACTTAGTCACTAAAAAACACCTAATTACAATCTTCGTTTGATAAAAATACATCTATTTTAATATTAACTTGAGTATATCTTTTTCTTATTGGTTTATAGGTAAAACCTTAAAAAACCTAAATACATTATAAGGAATTAATTCTATGGATAAGAATGTTGACTATAATTATTACGGAATGCCTCCATTTTCTGGGCCAAACATGTACGACATGAACGCAGACCCAACAATGGACTCAAATGCTATGTTTAATCCACTTATGCAATACGAACAAGCCTACATGTATTATCGTTATTTGAGTATGCAAATGGAATACAAAATAAAATGCAAGGAATATGAAAAATTAACATCTAAATCTGATTTTTCGCGAGATTCTGGAAGAAAAGTAGAATAATTATTGATTTAAGCCAAATTATATGATATAATGTACGTGGAATAATTTTAATTAACGAATCGGAGGTGTGCTTCTTAGCACTATAGTTAAGAGCAAATTATAATGGAAAAAACTAGAAACTCAGTAATAGATTTATTTAAAAATTTTGGTCTTGCAATTAGCAAATTAGTAAATGATGGCGAAGTTGATGATGTGGAATTAACTGGCGAACTTGCAAAAGATCCTATGGAAGCTTTAAAAGAATATGAAGCTTCTGTTAAATCTGTAGAAGAACCGGTACAAGCTAAAACTAAAGCTAGAACTCAAAATCGCGAAAAAGTACAAGCACGCGAAGCATCTGCTGTAAAGCGTACAACAAGAGCTACTACTAGAAAAGAACCAACATTAAAAATTGTAGACGATGACGAACGCGAAATGTAATATTCTAAGCATAAAAAATTTATATATTTATTGAAATTTAATAAGAGTATTTATAAAAATGCATGCAGACATTTATTAAAAATTGTTTTAAAAATTAAAAATATTGCATTATAATTCACAGGCAAAAAATTGTATGCATTTTTTATATTTTTGCTTGACAAAATACTCTTTTCCCTTTATAATAATATCTGTTGTAAGAAATGGCGACGTAGCTCAGTTGGCTAGAGCAAACGGTTCATACCCGTTAGGTCAGCGGTTCGAATCCACTCGTCGCTACCATGAATTAAATTTAATATTTGACATATAATAAAAAAAGTGCTATTATAATTATAGTAATTGCAAAAAATTTTTCACGAAGTAACTAAAAAATACTAGGTTCCGCAAAAACCTAGTATTTTTGTGTGCTAATCCTTATTATCATTTACAATAATGTAAATAATGACTAAAACTAGCAATTTTATTAAATTTTTCACAAAGTAACCTCCTTCCTGCCTCTTAGCAAGTCGGCATATATACTATAAAATATTTTATAATGTTTGTCAATTAATTTTTACATATAAGTTTATTTGATAAAGAAAAGTGCCCAGAAAGAACATCTATAAATGATGAACTTTCTGGGCATTTTAAATTTACTCTCTCTCCAATTAATTCATATAATCTTTTAATTTTTTACTTCTGCTTGGATGACGTAGTTTTCTTAATGCTTTTGCTTCTATTTGTCTTATTCTTTCTCTTGTTACATTAAATTCTTTTCCTACTTCTTCTAGTGTTCTAGATTTTCCGTCTTCTAATCCGAATCTTAGTTTTAATACTTTTGCTTCTCTTGGAGTTAGTGTTTTCATTACTTCTTCTAATTGTTCTCTTAATAATGTATATGAAGCAGCATCTTGTGGTGCTGGGCTATCATCATCTTGTATGAAGTCTCCTAAGTGGCTATCGTCTTCTTCTCCAATTGGAGTTTCTAGAGATACTGGATCTTGTGCTATTTTTTGTATTTCTGTTACTTTTTCAACTGGTATTTCCATCTCAGCTGCTATTTCTTCTGGGGTTGGTTCTCTACCTAATTGTTGTAATAAATGTCTTGATGTACGTATTAATTTGTTTATTGTTTCTACCATGTGTACTGGTATTCTTATTGTTCTTGCTTGGTCTGCTATTGCTCTTGTTATAGCTTGTCTAATCCACCATGTTGCATATGTGCTGAATTTGTATCCTTTTGTATAATCGAATTTTTCTACAGCTTTTATTAATCCCATGTTTCCTTCTTGGATTAAATCTAAGAATAACATTCCTCTTCCAACATATTTTTTTGCTATACTTACAACTAATCTTAGGTTAGATTCTGCAAGTTTTTGTTTTGCAGCTTCGTCTCCTGCTAATACTTTTTTTGCAAGTTCAAGTTCTTCATCATATGATAAAAGTGGAATTCTTCCTATTTCTCTTAAATACATTCTAACTGGGTCATCTATATTGATACCTTCCATACTTGCTAGGTCTATGTCTTCTACTTTTATATCTTCTACAGCTTCTAGTTCATCTATGTCTGGCTCTTCTAAGTCTAAATCGTCTTCTTTTAAAACACTTACACCCATATCTTCAAATGCATCAAATACTTTATCTATTTGCTCAGTATTTGCATCATCTAATTCACTTGCAAGTTCGCCATATGTTATTTTCCCTTTTTCTTTTGCCTTTTTTATTATATTATTTAATTTTTCTTCTGGTGTAACATCTTTTTTATCTTTATGCTCAACTGTCTTTTCTACTTTGCTTTGTACTTTTTCGTTTTCATTTTCTTTCTTCATTACAATATAACCTCCCTATTTTATTTTGGCTAATTGGATAATTACCTCGTTGAGTTGAGCTTCCAGATTAGCTACTTCTTCTTTTGTTAAATTGCTGTTGTCTATTTTACCTAATATTTCATTTCTTCTTTGTAATAATAACTCTTTTCTATATGTTACAAGTACATCTTCTATGCATTTATCTACATCTGTTATTTCAAAATCTGACGACATTATTCCAGACAAATAGTTAACTGTAATCTCATCATCGAATAAATCTAATATATTTTCTATATTAATATTACCTTTTTCGTGTTCTTCATACAGTTTATTTATTATTGCCTTATTTCTTTCTATTTTGATTACATTATTATCAATGAGTTTTTTCAGTCTTTCGAAACTTTTGTCTGGGTAGTTTATTAATAGATATATAACTAAGCTTTCTAATCTTTTTGTTTTTACGTCTACAGGTTGTTCATCTTGTTGAATTGATACATTCTTTACAGGAACTACCTTTTTTTCAAGTTTTTGTTCTGTTCTTGAATTTGCATATAATAGCTTATTTATCTCTGCATAAATTGCGTCTTTTGATACTTTATATTCAAGAGAAATTTTGTCTACATATACTTCTCTCTCCATGCTATTTTCGACTTTTGCAACAATTTTTGCAACTTCGTTTAAGAATTTAATTTTATCATTTACATTGTCTAAATCTAGGCTTTTCTTTAGCATTTTTACTTTAAATTCAACTAAAGAAATTGCCTTATCTACATACATTTGGAATCTTTCTGGTCCGTATTTTACAACAAATTCATCTGGATCTTTTGCACCTTCTATCTGGAGTATTCGTATGTCGCATCCTAAATTTTGAAGTATTTCCAAACCTCTTAAAGTAGCAGCTTGTCCAGCTCCATCAGCATCATAACCAATTATTACTTTTTCACAACTTCTTCTTAATAATCTACCTTGAGCTTCTGTTAATGCTGTTCCTAAAGACGCCACTGCATTATGTATTCCTCTTTGATGAAGTGATACTGCATCCATGTACCCTTCTACCATTATTATTGTCTTTGAATTGTACTTTCTTGCAATATTAAACGCAAAAAGATGCCTTCCTTTACTGTAAACAATATCTTCTGGAGAATTTATGTACTTAGGCTTACTATCGTCTAATACCCTTCCTCCAAAAGCAATTACTCTTTCATGGGTATCAAATATAGGAAACATCAACCTGTTTCTAAACCTATCTATAAATTTTCCGTCTGGATTCTTATTAACTAAACATGAAGCAAGAATTTCTTCCTCTGTAAAACCTTTAGATTTTAACTCTGTATATAATTCATTAAATCTTCCAGAATATCCTATTTTAAAGGCTTTCAACGTTTTATTATCTAAGTGTCTTTTCTTTACATATTCTTGTCCAGGCTTTGCAGTTGGTTTGTATAAATTTTCATGGTAAAATTCGGCAGCACATTTATTTACTTCATATACTCTCGATTTCAACTTTGCAAGTTTATCATCTTCGAAATTGCCAGATACCGGTAGTTCAACCCCGGCACGATTTGCAAGCATTTCAACAGATTCTTTAAAATTCAAATTTTCTATTTTGCTTATAAAATGAAAAACATTTCCACCTACTCCGCATCCAAAGCAGTGGAATATTTGCTTATCTGGTGATACGCAGAACGAACCGGATTTTTCTTTATGAAATGGACATAATCCCATGTAATTTCTGCCTGCTCTTTTTAAAACCACATATTGTGACACTATATCAACTATATCATTTTTACTCTTAATTTCATCTAATAATTCGTCACTATATCTTACCATTTGCAATAACCTTTCTCCATTATATATTATATTCGACATAAAGTTTGGTATTCCTTCTTAAAATTCCACTTTACGTAATCAAGTTGGAAAATTATAATTATTTTTCAACTTCAAAATAAAGGAGCTAACACTAATGTCAGCTCTATTGTTTTTTATAAATTTTGTGGATTTCCTGTACTTGCATCATTAAATGGTATAAATTTGCTTACTATATTGTTTGCACTTACTGGCTCCACCATGTTCCTATGTTCTTCAAAAGATAGATTTATTTTATTTTCTACTAGATTTTCAACTTCATTTTCTGAAGCATGTTCTGCTAAAACTAATTCGCTTACCAAAATTTGTTTTGCGTTATTTAGCATTTTCTTTTCTCCAGTAGATAATCCTTTTTCTTTTTGCTTGTAGCTTAAGTTTCTTACAACATCTGCTACTTCATAAATACTTCCACTCTTCATTTTTTCCATGTTTTCTTTATATCTTTTGTTCCAATTATTAGACATTTCTGTCTCATTAGCCTCTAATACTTCAAGTACTTTTCCAGCTTCTGCTTTATCTATTACACTTCTAACTCCTATATCACTTGCTTTTGATATTGGAACCATAACCTTTACTTCTCCAGGCATTTTAATTATATAATAATTTTGTTTTTCTCCTAAGATATCTTTTTCTTCTATTGCGTCAATTGTTCCTGCCCCATGCATAGGATATACTATTTTGTCACCAACGTTAAACATGTAATTATCTCCTTCCATACTGTATATTTTAGAGTTAATAAAGGTATATTTATCTCTTTCAACTACGTTTCTATTATACCATAAAAAATGGCAAAAGTCAAAGATTTTGCCATTTTATTTTTTGCCGTATTTTTCAGTATTTTCAACGGTTTTACGTGTTTTTACATTTTTTTAGAAATAATTTTATGTTTCTTTTTTATGTATTTATTTTTTATGTAAGTAATATTTAATTTATACATAATAGCTTTGAATACAAGCACAAGTTTTTATTATGTTTAGCTTATCTACCTGTAGAACCAAAGCCACCTTTTCTTTCGCCTTGAGCATTGTCATTATCAGCTGTTAAATATTTCATGAATATTAATTGACCAATTGCGTCTCCTTTTTTTATTTCCACATCATGGTCAAAGAAATTATAAAATGCAAACATAAAATGTCCGTCATTATCTTCATTCCCATAATAGTCACAATCTACAATTCCAACGCTATTTGCCATAACTAATCCTTTTTTTGCAGGTCCAGAACTTCTGTTACATAGTAAAAAGAACTCGTCTGGTGGGCAATATGCTTTTAAACCTGTTTTTACTAATGTAGGTTTTTGACCTAGTTTGAAAGGTGGTATTACACAGTCTTCTGCTGCTTCAATATCATAACCTGCTGCGTGTTTTGTTTTTCTAATTGGTAAGTTTATTCCTTTATCTTCAAAACCTTTTGCAATTTCAAATCCTCTAACTTTTTCCATTTTCATATACTCCTTATGATGTTTTATTAATAAGAAGCAATTACTATTTTTCAAATATTAATTGCTTCTTGGTTAATTAATAATTTTCTGCTTTAACTTCAAAATAAGATTGTGGATGGTTGCAAACTGGGCAAACTTTTGGTGCTTCTGTTCCAACTACAATGTGTCCGCAGTTTCTACATTTCCAAATTGTTATGCTTCCTCTCTTGAACACTTCACCATTTTCAACATTTTCTAGTAATCTTCTAAATCTTGCTTCATGCTCTTTTTCGATAGCACCTATTCCTCTGAATTTTGCAGCTATTTCTGTAAAGCCTTCTTCATCAGCTTCTTTAGCCATTCTGTCGTACATATCTGTCCACTCGTAGTTTTCTCCAGCTGCTGCAGCTGCTAAGTTAGCCTTTGTATCACTAATTCCATTTAAATATTTAAAATGAATTTTAGCATGTTCCTTTTCATTTTCTGCTGTTTCTAAAAATAAAGCAGCTATTTGTTCATATCCTTCTTTTTTAGCAACACTTGCAAAGTATGTGTATTTATTTCTTGCTTGTGATTCTCCTGCAAATGCTTCCATTAAATTTTTCTCTGTTTTTGATCCTTTAAGTTCCATTATAATTTACCTCCTGTAATTTGAACTGACTTAGTTATACTATACTTTAGTAAAACAGTCAATATGTATTTTTTTTTATTTCTTTTTTATTTCACCAAGTTGAAAAAGAATTAAATTTTGGCAAGGAAAACGAGTTTGCAAGGCAAAGGCGCATACTTTGTGTATGTAACTGCGTTGCAAATGAAGTTTGACACAGCCAAAATTCTAATTATTTTTCAACTAGAATTAAGTCATAGTCTTTTACATCAACTACCTTAGCCTTTATATACTTTCCAATCAAGTCTTCATTTGATGTGTTTTTTACGTAAGCAACTCCATCTATATCTGTAACGTCCATGTAACTTCTACCTACATAATATTTTTTATCTGGTGTTATTCCTTCAATTAAAATTTCTAGCTCTCTTCCTATATTATTTTTTTCATTTTCCTTAGATATTTCTTGTTGTAATTTCATTATTTTGTTATATCTAGATTTTTTAGTCATTGGATGAATTTGTTCTTTAAGTCTTGAAGCTGGCGTTCCATCTTCTTTTGAATATGTGAATGCACCTAATTTATCAAATTTTGTCTCTTTAACAAATTCATATAGTTTATCGAAGTCTTCTTGTGTTTCTCCTGGGAATCCAACCATTAAAGTTGTTCTTATTACTACATCTGGAATTTCTTTTCTTAACTTGCTTATTGTATTTTTTATGCTTTGTCCTGTACACTTTCTGTTCATTCTTTTTAAAACTGTGTCAGAAATGTGTTGTATTGGAATATCAAAGTATTTGCATATTTTGTTATTTTCTTTTACAACTTTTATTAATTCGTCTGTTATATCTTCTGGATATGTGTATAAAAATCTTACCCATTTCAAGTCTTTTATTTTACATAACTCTGTTAATAATTCTGCAAGTTTTGGCTCTCCATAGATATCTTTTCCGTATTTTGATGTATCTTGAGCAATTAAGATAAGTTCTCTTCTTCCTGTTGCAACAATTTGCTTAGCTTCTTCTATTATATCTTCCATCTTTCTGCTTACGAAATTTCCTCTGATATATGGAATAGCACAGTAGGTGCATCTATTGCTACAACCTTCAGCAATTCTTATATATGAATATTGTTCTCCAGTTGTGATAACTCTATTCATAAAATTTAAATCAGTATCGACTAATTTTACATTTTTCTTACTCTCGATTTTATCATATACTTCTTTTAATACTTTCGCAAATACTACTGATGAGTTGCCTTTTTCTTCTGCGTAATCACTATATTTCAAGAAAATATCTACCTCAGGAAGCGCTTTTTCTAAGTCTTCTTTGTATCTTTCTACTAAACAACCTGTTGCAATTAATACCTTACATCTTCCTGTTTTCTTATACTCTGCCATTTCTAAGATTGTATTTATTGCTTCTTCTTTTGCGGATTCTATGAATCCACATGTATTTATAACAATAACATCTGCAA
>CAKOZB010000057.1 GCA_934131055.1 uncultured Clostridia bacterium
GTTTACACCCATTACAAACATTGGAGCATCTTTTGAAGGTGCACTTATAACAACTTTTTTAGCTCCTGCATTTAAGTGAGCTTGTGCTTTTTCCATTGTTGTGAATACCCCAGAACATTCTAGAACATATTCAACTCCTTCTTTAGCCCATGGAATATTGTTTGGATCCATTTCGTTATATACATTTATTGATTTTCCATTTACAATTAGTTTTCCTTCTTCTGATTTAACTTCTCCATCAAATCTTCCGTGTGCAGAATCATATTTTACCATGTAAGCCATGTAATCTGCTGCTATGAAAGGATCATTAATTGCAACTACCTCTACTTCACTATTTTTTAATGCAGCTTGGAATGCTAAGTTTCCTATTCTTCCAAAACCATTAATACCAATTTTAACTGACATAAAAATTCCTCCTCTTTGATGTTATTCATCATATATGTGGCTATTAAAACCATTTAATATTCTATACCAAAGACAAATAGTTTTCAAGTATTTTATACAGATTTTATAAAATTTCAAAATTAAATTTAGACGTTATTTTACATTTTGTTACATTTATATGACATTTATATGACATTTATATTTCAATTCTATATAAATCTTCTTTTTATGGTATAATTTGAATGTATTTTTGTAAAATTATATAAAAGGAGGTTCAATTATGCAAAGATATATTGAATGTGATGTAGCTGTTGTAGGCGGTGGTGCAGCAGGTATAGCTGCAGCAATCGGTGCCTCAAGAGCTGGCGCTAGAACTGTCTTAATCGAAAGAAATCCATATTTTGGTGGACAAGCTACAAATTCACAAGTAACTGCTTACTGTGGTTTTTTCACAAGAGGCGAAAATTACGACCAAGTTGTACAAGGAATCGGTGGAGAAGTTCTAAAAAAATTAGAGGATTATGGTACAAACATTCATCCAAGACCATCAAAATCAACTGGTAACGTTTCTGTATCATTCAACCCAGAATACGTAAAATTGGTTATGGACCAATTACTAAAAAAGAGTTCTGTTGAATATTTTTTACATGCTCAAATGTATGAAGTATTAAACAATAACGGGAAAATAGAAGAGATTAAATGTACAGATGACGAAGGAACATTCACAGTAAAAGCTAAGGCTTTTGTTGATGCTTCTGGTAATGCTAACCTAGTTCATTTTGCCGGAATTGCAACTAACTGGGGAGATGATGAGGGAAAAGTTCAACAATCTTCATTACCTTTTAGAATTGACAACATTCCAGCAAGAGAAATATTAAAGCCTGACATTGAGGCCGCTTTAAAAAAGGCAAAAGAAAACGGAATTGAAATTAAGAAAGAAACTGGATTAATCATTAAAATTCCAGACAAAACTTATGGATATTGCACAATTCCAAGCACAATAGTTCCTGCCCTTGATGCAGAGACACTTACAAAAACAGAAATGGAACTACGTTCACAAGTTCACAATTATGCAATGGCATTTAAGAATTACCTAGACGGATTCCAAGATATGATTATATCATCTTCTGGACCAGCAGTTGGTATTCGTGAAGCAAGAAGAATAATCGGTGACAAAATGCTTAAAGGTGAAGAAATAATAATGGCACCAAAGAGTGATGATAGTATAGCAAGAGGCGCTTGGAGCCCAGAAATGCACAAAAGCAACACTTCTATAAAATACACTCATATTCCAGATAATGAGTACTTCTCTATTCCTTTAGGATGTTTAAAAGTTAGAGATGCTAAAAACTTATGGGCCGCTGGTAGAACAATTTCTACAGACTCATTAGCACTTGGTTCTGTACGTGTTATGGGAACAGGATTTGCTACTGGTCAAGCAGCAGGTGTAGCAGCAGCTTTAACACTAGATAATCCATCTTATGATGTAAAAGCTGTTCAAGAAGAACTTGTTAATCAAGGTGCTTTAATTTAGATTTTAATGTAATTATTTTTACTTAAAATAAATTTTTATATTGAGCCTATGGTTTTATAGGCTTTCCCTTAAAGGCCTAAATCTTATGAAAAAGGACTAAAATATGGAAAAAACAAAAAAAGAAAAAAAGCCTTTAATGACTAAAAATGAAAAAGAGTTTGTTTGCACTCTTTTTGCATTAATTATCATTGCTATATTTTTTATAGCAACACCTCCATCAGGCCTTAGTGCAGATGGTATGAAAGTTCTTGGCGTATTCATATCTATTTTATTCTTATGGATAACAGTAGGAATAGGCTGGCCAAGTTTATTATGTTTAGCAACGCTTGCTCTTGTTCCATCACTTGGAATGAAAACAACCTTGCAAAATTCGTTTGGTAACGAGACTTTCGCATTCTTGCTATTTACATTCATGTTCACATACGCATTTTCTCAAACAGGATATGTTAAGAAAATAGCTCTTGGATTTGTAACTAGTAAATTTGCAAGAAAAACACCTTGGAGATTTGCATTCTGCTTCTTTGCAGCAGTTCTTGTAATTGGATTATTCATGTCTCCAACAGTTTTATACTTTATAATATTACCTATTCTTGAAGAAATTTATAATGTATTAGGACTAAAAAAAGGTGATAAATATGCAAACATGCTTATGATGGGCTTAGTATTCTGTACAAGCTTATCTTCTGGTATGACACCAATAGCACACGTATTCCCTGTTCTTTCAATGGGAGTATTCAAATCTCTAACAGGATCTAGCATAAGCTATGGTCAATACATGCTTTATGCAATTCCAACAGGAATTATAATATTTGCATTAATGATGCTTGTATTCAGATTCTTAATGAGACCAAATACAAAGAAAATAAACCTAAAATCTAATGAATTTGATAAGATGAAAAAAGAAATTCCTAGTGCAAATCAAGGAGAAAAAATTATTCTTGGAACATTCCTTTTAGTAGTTGCATTATGGGTTCTACCAAGCTTATTAAAAACAAGTTCAGTAAAATGGATTTCAACAGCATTTACTTGGATTAGCAATTTAGGTACTGCTATGCCTCCACTATTTGGAATAATAGTTTTATCTATTTTGAAATACCAAGGAAAACCATTAATAAATATTAACGAATCTATGGTAAAAGGTGTATCTTGGCCAAGTATAATAATGGCATCTGCAACACTTGCTTTAGGTGCTGCAATGACAAATAAAGCAATAGGGCTTACAACATTCTTGTCTGCATCTATTGCACCAATTACAACTGGCTTATCACCAGTATTACTAATTTTGTTATTCTCATTGTGGGCAGGATTACAATCAAACGTATCTTCTCACATGGTTACAGCACAATTAGTTCCAACACTTGCTGTTCCAGTAGCTCTAGCATCTGGTGGTGCATTAAATGCCGCAGCTATTACAGCTGTTATTGGTTTAATTGCTTCAACAGGTTCTGCTGCTCCACCTGCAATGCCTTACGTTGCAGTAGCTGGTTCTTCAGGTTGGTCTGATTCAACAAGTTTATTAAAATACGGATTCTTAATGATGTTTATAATTATTTTAGTTGCATCATTTATTGGATATCCTTTGGCAAATTTAATAATGCCAATGTAATTAAAATGGCTCAATATAAAGAATTCCTCTGATTTTAATTAATCAGAGGTTTATTTTTATTTTAATTTTTTTATTGTTTCTGCATAATCTTTTGAATTTATTATAGCTGTTCCAGCCACTAATATATCTGCTCCGGCATCTATTATTTTTTCTGAGTTTTCCACTTTAATTCCACCATCTGCTTCAATTTCATAGTCTAATTTATGTTCTTCTCTGTAAGAATTAAGCTCTTTTATTTTTTCTATGGTTGAAGAAATTAATTCTTGTCCACCTTTTCCTGGTTCAACAGTCATAACTAAAACTACGTGCACATATGGTAAAAATTCTAGAATTTCTTTCACATCAGTCTCTGGCTTTACAGAAATTCCTACTCTTCTTCCCTTTTCTTTAATATAATTTATCAAATTCATTACTTCTTCTTTATTTTTGCAAGCTTCATAATGAAATGTTATTATGTTTGGATTAAATATCAAGTAACTATCAACAAAGTTTTTTACGTCTTTTACCATTAAATGAATATCTAGTGGAATTTTTGTAATATTATCCAAATATTCGCAATATTCTAGCATTAAATCATGTGTAGCATTTTCTACAAACTCGCCATCCATAACATCTATATGAAAATAATTTGTGTTTGCATCTTCCAACTTATAAACAGTATCTATTATTTTTTCTTTTTTTACACTCAATAGAGATGTTGAAATATCTACCATTTGTGTTCCTCCTTGTCTTTTAATTCACTATATATTTTTACGTAATTGTCATATCTAGACTTTGCTATTTTTCCTTGTTCAAGTTCTAGCTTTATTCCACACTCATCTTCTTTAATGTGGCTACAGCCAACATATCTACATTTATCGATACAATTTTTAAACTCTCTAAAATATTTATCCAATTCTCTATATGGAATTTCATACACGTCAAATGTAGAAAAACCAGGGGTATCTGCTATATATGTATCTGTATCAAGCTCATATAAACAAATATCTGTTGTAGTATTTTTTCCACGCTTATTTTTTTGACTGATTTCTCCCTCTTGAGTTACATTTTCTTTAAACAAGTCGTTTATTAGTGTAGACTTTCCTACACCAGAATTACCGGCAAATGCACTGATGTTATTCTTTAATTCTAATAAAATTTCTTCGATTCCAATGCCATTTTTTGCATCAGTTTGTATTACTTTATAGCCTATTTCTTCATATATTTTTTGAATGTTTAAAAATTCATGTTTATCATCTAAATCAATCTTGTTTAGAACAATTACGGGCTTTATGTGTAAAAACTCTGCAAAAGCAAGCTGTTTATCTAATAACAACAAATCTGGCTTTGGATGCTTGCTAGACACCACAAACACAATTTGATTTATATTAGCAAGCTTTGGTCTTTTTATGTACGATACTCTTTCTTTTACATTTTCGATTACAGCCGTTTTTTTGTTTTCATCAACAATAGAAAATTCAGCTATATCTCCAACCACAGGAGTAAAGCTATCATTCTTAAACTTTCCCCTAGCAGTAGCAATATAGTTGATATCTCCTAATTTTATTTTATATAAATTTGCTTTATTTTCTATAATTAATCCTTGCATTTATGCCTTCCTACTTTAAAATTACATCTATATTATACCAAATTTGCAGTTTTTTTACAATGAAAATTTCACTGTATTTTTTATATAAATATACAATTTTTACTCCGTCCCCAAAATGTACCTATAAAAGGTTAACTGGAACTCTTATTTAAAAAATCCCAGTTAACCTTTCTTTGCTTTGCCTATTTACTGCAGTATTTTCACAATAACAGGCTTTGTTCTTACCTTTCGCACAAGTCTAATTTACGTTAGCTCATTGCTTCGCCACCATAGGCCATCTCGCCGCTATCCAAAATCTCAAAAATCTCTTTGTTCTCATTTTCGTTTGCCAAAATGGTGAAGCAATAACATTTGTTAATGTCACCATCAATTTCCTTGCTATACTCCTGAGTCAGCAAACTCTGATAGAACACTGTTAACTCATAGCCATCTTCCTGAGGCATCTCATCATATAAAAGGATACCCACTTTTTCTTCCGGCAGATTGTTTTCAATGTAGTCTTTTAATGCTTTGACCACATCTTCGTCCTGAGCAAGGAACTGGTTGCGAGTAGCCGTTGTATTTGCTCGATAAGTATCTTGCACACCATAGACCTCTCCACTACTTCCTTCTGTAATTTCGAAGTACGCAGCTTGTCGGTTTAACGGATCCTTCTGGCCACAAGCGACCAACAGAATGGCACTAATAACAAGCATAACGAACATTTTTTTCAGACTTTTCATAATTTTCCCTTTCTTGTTGTTTCAAAATGTTGTAAATTTTTACGTTTATATAAAACACCCATTAGGATGCATTGTGAAAGGAATTGTATTGCAAAAAAACGTATTTAACGTTTTTACTATATATATTATAGCTCTTTTCTTGTAATTATGTCAAGTTTATATGACTACTCTCTAGTAATTACTTAATTCTTATTAACAAGTAATTTTTTAAAAACAAATATGCAATTTTTTCTCCGTCCCCAGAATGTACAAAAAACGGAGACGTGCATTTTTTGCTCCGTCCCCAATTTGTACCAATTTATACATTATTCAAATGTATATGAACTTGTTGTGTTTAGGTTTATGTCTTTTTGTGATTTTAATATGTCATCTACATAAACCTTTACTGTTACTGTTCCTTTTCCACTTATTTTTGTTTGAATGTTTGTTGAATTTAAGTCTACTTTCTTATCATACACTTTATCTTCTCCAACTTTTACTGTAAGTTTCTTTTCTTTTACTGTTGTTGAACTTGAAGAACCTGTTGTATTGGTTGTGTTTGTGTTTTCTTTATCTGGTACTTCGTAGCCTCCTGTAAGTGATTTTACGTTTATTGTTATTGTTGCTTCTTTCATTTCTGCTAATTTGTTTACTGTAATTGTTACTTCAGTTCCTTCGTCTATGTTTTCACCAGATTTTATGCTTTGCTCTAGTACTTCACCATTTTCTTTGTCTGTGTTTTCTTTGTATTCTACCTTTACTACTAAGTTTTTGGCTTCTAATGCTGATTTTGCATCTGCTTCTGTTTTTCCTAATACATTTGGCATTACTACTTGGTTTACACCTGTTCCGATGCTTACATGTATTTTTACTGTATCTCCTGCATTTGCTGTTGTGTTTGCATCTGTTTCTTGGCTAATTACAATTCCTTCTTTTATTGTTTTGCTTGTTTCTTCTATTTTTTCTGCTTTTAATTTATTCTTTTCTAATGCATCAACTGCTTCTTCATATGTCATACCAGCAACCTTTGGAACTGTAGTCTGCTCTGTTCCTTTGCTTATTTTTACAGATACTGTGCTTTTTTCTTTTACTTTGTAATTGTCTGAATATACAGGATTTTGTTCAAAAACTTTTCCAGCTTCTACCTCAGAATTATAATCTTCTCCTGATTTTTCATATACAAGTTTGTATTTTGCAAGTTCTGCCTTTGCTTCTGCCTCAGTCATTCCAACTAATTTTGGAATTTGAACATCTTTTACTGAATTTGCATTTAATATTGCAGATGTTATTGCTATACTTCCTACAAATATTATTAAGCAAAGTACTATTATTGCCAAAACTTTTGTCTTTGGGTGGTTTTCAAAGAATACGGCAACTTTATTTTTCTTCTTTTTATTGCTACTCTTAGCATTTTTCGCCATATCATCTGTAATAGCATCCATTCTTCTTGTTAAGCCATCGTCTAAATCTTCTTCTTCAACGAATTCTCCATCTGGATTTTTTAAGGCTTGTGCCAAATCTCTTATCATTGCTGTTGCAGTTTGATATCTAGCCATCGGTTCTTTTTGCATAGCTTTTAAAATTATATCGTTTACTGCCTTTGGAATATTAGGATTTATTTCCATCGGTGGTACAGGGTCCTCTTGCATATGCTTTAATGCAACAGAAACTGATGTATCTGCATCAAAAGGAACTTTTCCTGTAAGCATTTCGTACATTACTACACCTAAAGAGTAAATATCAGATTTAGCATCTGTATATCCTCCCTTTGCTTGTTCTGGTGAAAAATAGTGCACAGAACCAATGGTTGTTCCAAATGCGGTTATTGTAGAATTTGATACGGCCTTTGCTATTCCAAAATCTGTTACTTTTGCAACTCCATCTTCTGTAATTATTATATTGTGTGGTTTTATATCTCTATGAACAATATTATTTTTGTGAGCCATCTCTAAGGCTGATGCAATTTGTCCCGCAATATTTACAGACCATTTCCAAGGAAGTGCTCCTTCCTCATTTATTATTTGTTTTAGAGTTTTTCCTCTTACTAATTCCATTACTATATAATAAATTCCGTCTTCATTTCCAACATCATATATTGAAACAATGTTAGCATGAGTAAGACTTGCAGCTGCTTGAGCCTCTGAATTAAATCTTTTTACAAATTCATCATCTGTGGTAAATTCATCTTTTAGTACTTTAACAGCAACATCTCTATTTAAAACCTTGTCTCTTGCAACATATACTGTTGCCATTCCTCCAACTCCGGTTTTACTTATAATTTCATATCTATTTGCTATTGTTCTCCCTATTATATCCATAAAATTTTCTCCCTATTACATTATAATAACAACAGTAATGTTGTCAAATCCGCCATTATCATTTGCTTGTTTAACTAAATTTTCTATAGCATTTTCTTTATCTTGCTTAATTATTTCATATATGTTTTCTTCTCTAATCATATTTGTTAGACCATCTGAACACATTAAAATAATATCGTCTTTAATAAATGTTTTAGTATATACATCTGGCTCTACAGTTTCTACACACCCTAGGGCTTTTGTAAGCATGTTTTTCTTTGGGTGACTATATGCTTCTTCTTTGGTTATAGTTCCGTCATCTACCAATGTTTGAACATAACTATGGTCTTTTGTAAGTCTTCTCATAAACTCTTTACGTATTCTATATACTCTGCTATCTCCAACATGACCTATATATATTCTACTATTATATATTAAGCAAACATCTAATGTAGTACCCATTCCTCTTAAATTCTCTTTACTTTGAGCTTTTTTGTACACCACACTATTTGCATATTCAACAGCATCTTTTAGAAGTGCTTCTAGCTTTTCTTTGCTGTCTTTATTTTTTGCAAAATGTTTATGTATGTAGTCTCTTGCAGCTTCAACTGCCATTTTACTAGCAACTTCTCCTGCATTATATCCACCCATTCCATCTGCTAATATAAACAGTCTTATTTTATCTTCTGGTTTAGATACATAGTAGAAATCTTCGTTTGTTTTTCTTTCTCTTCCTATGTCTGATTTAGCAAAAACTTGCATATATTCCCCTCCAGTCTTATATAGTATCATTTCAGTTACGGTCTGTGTTATTCCTATTTTTGTATTATAATTATTGATTACTGTTCTTTTAAATTTTGTCTTCTTAACTGTCCGCAGGCAGCATCAATATCTGATCCTAATTCTCTTCTGATAGTTGCGACT
>CAKOZB010000058.1 GCA_934131055.1 uncultured Clostridia bacterium
CACCCGTAGGGGTCACCAGAATAAAGCTATTATTTTAATAGCTTTTATTTTTTGTACATTTTTCATGTTATGTAATTCTAAATAAAAAAACTGTCGATGAATTGCAAACAAAATTTTGTAAAAAGTGTTGACAAATGAAAAAATAAAATGTAGTATATATACGAACAAAAATTTGGAGGCTAATAAAATGATTACAACATTACACATAAAAAATATTGGAATAATTGATGATATTGTAATTGATCTAAATAAAGGATTGAATGTATTAACAGGAGAAACAGGTGCTGGAAAAACGTTAATAGTAGATTCTTTAGGGATAATTGCAGGGGGCAGATTTTCAAAAGATATGATAAGAAGAGGTCAAAATATGTCTTTTGTTGAACTTGCATTATATTTACCGGATAATCCTAATTCAATTGATGGAAATATTGTAGTGTCCAGAGAAATAAATACATCTGGAAAAAATTTATGTAAAATAAATGGAAGATTAGTAACTGTAAATGAGTTAAAAAATTTTATGAAGAATATAATAGATATTCATGGACAATATGATAATCAAACTCTAATGGATACAGAATTTCATACTAAATATTTAGATAAATTTATTGGCACCAAAATTGCTGAAATACACAAAAAATATGTTGAACTATATACTGAATATATAGAACTAAATAAAATGCTAAAAAATAACTATGGCGACGAGATAGAAAAACAAAGAAAGCTCGATTTATTACAGTATCAATATAAAGAAATAAAAGTGGCTAATCTCAAAAATGGAGAAGATGAGCAACTAGAAGAAAAAAGAAAAATGATAATGAGTTCGGAAAAAGTTGCGGAAGCCTTAAACATTGTTAGTAATAATTTAGAGGGAAATATAATAGATGTAATAAATGATTCTATTAGAGCATTAGAAAAAATCGAAGATGTAAACAGTAAGTATAGTGAAAAATTAGTAGAAATGAAAAATATATATTATGAAGTACAAGAAGTAGCACGAGATATTTCATCAATGAAAGAAGACATTTATTTTGATGAAAGAGAAAGAAATGAAATCGAAGAAAGACTGGATGAAATATATTCACTGAAGAAAAAGTACGGGAATACTATAGAAAAAATATTAGATTATAAGGAAGAACTTGAAAAAGAAATTGATAGAATTGAGAATTTAGATGAAGAGAATAGAAAAACAAAAGAAAAAATAGAAAAAATAGTAGCCACAATGGAAGAACTATGTAAACAAATAGAAGAATTAAGAGAAAAGAACTCAAAAATACTAAATGAAAAAATCAATGAAGAACTTGTACAATTAGAGATGAAAAATGCTAGATTCAATGCAAAAGTAATAGAAGATGGAGAATTTTCGATTAATGGGAAGAGTCATGTTGAATTTGTAATTACAACTAATCTTGGAGAAGAAGAAAAAAAATTAAATAAAATTGCATCTGGTGGGGAGATGTCTAGAATTATGCTTGCAATAAAAACTGTATTATCAGATATAGATGAAGTTCCAGTTTTAATATTTGATGAAATCGATACAGGAATAAGTGGAAAAGCAGCAAA
Source organism: uncultured Clostridia bacterium (assembly GCA_934131055.1). Classification (GTDB taxonomy): domain Bacteria; phylum Bacillota; class Clostridia; order TANB77; family CAG-508; genus CAG-245. Next base: position 1,561 of record CAKOZB010000058.1, read on the forward strand.
TTCAGTAGGAAGCAAATTGAAAAAAATAGCAAAAAAACATCAAGTAATAATAGTTACACATTTGGCTACGATTGCGGCTCAAGGGGATTATAATTATTACATATATAAAGAAGTTGCTGCAAATAAGACAAATACAAATGTAAAATTACTGAATGAAAGTGAAACAATTAGAGAAATAGCAAGGATAGCATCAGGAGAAATAACAGAGATATCTTTATCTCATGCTAGAGAACTAAGAAATAAGAATGTATAATAAAAAATAATTAAAAAAAGAATTGAAATAAACTATAAAATAAGTATACATAAACGTGGAAAAATATTTACATATTTATTATTCTAGTATATAATATAAACATCAAAAATGAAAGGTAAAAAATATGTTTAATGTAGATAAAAGAATATTATATATCATAATTGCAATTTTTGCTGTAAGCACAATTGTACAATACATACAAAATCCAATGGAATTATTAGCACTTCTTCTTACTCTACCGGGAGTAATTGTAGCTATAACATTTCATGAATTTGCACATGCATTTGTGGCAGATAAATTGGGAGATGATACTCCGCGAAGACAAGGTAGATTAAACTTAAATCCTTTATCGCATATTGATCCAGTTGGTTTTTTTATGTTGATATTTGCTCACTTTGGGTGGGGAAAACCAGTAGAAATTAATCCCACAAATTTTAATAGAAAGAGGTCAATGTCAGCACAAGAAGCTATTGTCGCTCTTGCAGGACCTGTAATGAATTTAATAATAGCAATAGTATTAACAATAATATTATTTGCAATAAATGCATTTGCATCTACTTTTGTATTTACAACAGTAGGAATGTTAATTTGTTTAACATTACAAATGGCTATTAGTGTAAATATAGGATTAGGAGTATTTAATTTAATACCATTGCCACCATTAGATGGGTCAAAAATTCTAATGCATTTCCTACCATATAATGCAAAAACATGGTTTGAAAATAATACACAGCTGTTTTATATAATATTTATTGTGTTATGGGTAACAAACTTAATAAGTTATATAATAAGTCCAGTAATAGGTGTAGTATCAAATGGAATTTATGCTATGGTATCGGCTCTATTTGGGATTTTTTAGTGATAAGATAGAAAGAATAAAGTATATATGCCTTTCAGAAGGGATGAAAAAGATGAAAGATATATTAATAATGCGGAATTGAATCGAGTTGTGATGAAACATCCGTGTCAATAGTAAAGAATGGAAGAAAAATATTATCAAACGTAATAGATACACAAATAAGTATACACGAAAAATTTGGGGGTGTTGTACCGGAAATAGCCTCAAGAAATCACGTAGAAGCAATTTCTACTGTAATGAAAAAAGCTGTTGCTGATGCAAATATTAATATAAATGATATTGATGCAATAGCATGTACATATGGGCCAGGACTTGTTGGTGCGCTATTAGTTGGAGTGTCATATGCTAAGGCATTAAGTTATGCGTTAAATAAACCTTTGATTGCAGTAAATCATATTAAAGGTCATATTGCTGCTAATTATATAACACACGAAAAATTAGAACCACCATTTTTATGTATGATGATGTCAGGGGGCAATACGCAAATAATTTTAGTAAAAGACTATAATACGTTTGAGGTTCTTGGGAAAACTAAGGATGACGCCATAGGAGAAGCTTTTGATAAAGTGGCTAGAGTAATTGGGCTTGGATACCCAGGAGGTCCTAAAATTGATAAATTAGCACAACAGGGAAAACCTAATATAAGTTTGCCTAAGACACATTTTGATAATTTGAATTTTAGTTTTAGTGGAATAAAAACTGCTGTAATAAATCTAAATCACAATAAACCGGGTATAAATAAAGCAGACTTAGCTGTTAGTTTTGAAAAAACAGTTGCAGAAATATTAGTTAATCATATAGAAGAGGCAGTAAAAATAACAAATATAAATAAAATTGTATTGGCTGGTGGAGTTTCTGCTAATACATATATAAGAAAAAGTTTCGATGATTTTGCAATTGAGAAAAATCTGAATATTTATTACCCTGAACTTAAATTATGCACAGATAATGGTGCTATGATAGCATCTGCAGGGTATTATGAGTTTATAAGTGGTAATACATCAAATCTTGAGTTAAATGCAATACCAAATTTAACTCTTAGTTAAGGAGAATTAATAATGTCAATATATGCAATATCAGATTTGCATTTATCATTTAATACAAATAAACCAATGGATATATTTGGTTGGGAAAATTATGAGGAAAGAATAAAGAAAAATTGGTTAGAAAAGGTAAATGAAAAAGATTTAGTACTGTTACCGGGAGACTTTTCTTGGGAAATGAAATTAGAAAATACATACAAAGATTTTGAATTTATAAATAATTTACCAGGAAAGAAGCTTTTGTTAAAAGGAAACCATGATTTATGGTGGTCTACATTAAAAAAGATGAGAACATTTTTAGAAGAGGAAAATCTAAAAAATATAGATTTTATATATAACAATAGTTATGAGTTTGAAAATTACATAATAGCTGGAACTAGAGGCTGGAACTTAATAGCAGAAGGTGAAGAAGATAAAAAAATAAAAGAACGAGAGCTATTAAGATTAGAAAATTCTATAAAAAATGGAATAGAAAAGTATGGAAAAGACAAACCAATAATAGTATGTATGCATTATCCTCCTTTATTAAAGGACTTTAAAAATAGTGAATTTACAAAAATATTAGAAAAATATAATACTAAATATTGTATATATGGTCATTTACATGGAAAAAGTCATGTTAATGTACTCGAAGGCGATATAAATGGTGTTAATTATAAAATGGCCAGCTGTGATTATACTAAATTTGACCTAATAAAAATAGTATAAAAACAAAATCTAAAAAAAGCTTGCAATATGTGCAATTTGTGGTATAATAAACTAGCAATTTATTGAAAATTAGAAAGGACTTGAATTAAATGAGTATAAAAATAGAAAAAACAGAAAACAATAATGAGTTAAAATTAGAATTTACAATTGAAGCAAAGAAATTTGATGAAGCAATAATAAAGGTGTTTAATAAAAGTGCAAAGTACTTTAATATACCAGGCTTTAGAAAAGGTAAAGCACCATTTAATATTGTTGAGAGAATGTATGGAGACGAAATATTCTATGAGGATGCTTTTAACGAATTAGTTCCTTCAATTTACGAAAAAGAAATAGAAGACAATAAATTAGATGTTGTAAGCAAACCAGAAATAAATATTGTAAAAATGAAGAAGGGTGAAGACCTTGTATTTACAGCAATAGTTCAAACAAAACCAGAAGTAAAATTGGGCAAATATAAAGGTGTTGAATTAAAAAAAGTTGAATATCCAGTAACAGACGAAGATGTAGAACATGAAATTGCACATATGCAAGAGCATAATGCGAGAACAATAACAGTAGATGATAGACCTGTAAAGGAAAAAGATATAACAGTTATTGATTTTGATGGATATGTAGATGGAAAAGCTTTTGAAGGTGGAAAGGCTGAAAATCACGAACTTGAAATAGGAAGTGGTGCTTTTATTCCTGGGTTTGAAGAACAAATAATTGGAATGAAAACTGGAGAAGAGAAAGAAATAAAGGTTAAATTCCCAGAAGAATATTTTTCAGAAGATTTAGCTGGAAAAGAGGCAACATTCAAAGTAAAGGTAAATGAAATCAAAGAAAAGAAATTACCTAAATTGGATGATGAATTTGCTAAAGACGTTTCAGAGTTTGATACATTAAACGATTTAAAAACAAGTATAAGAGAAAAAAGACAAGCTGCAAATGATGACAGAGCTAAACATGAGACAGAAAATGCTGCTGTTGAAGAAGTTGCAAAAAATACTGAGGTTGATATCCCTTCAGGAATGATAGATAATGAAATTGAAGCAATGATAAGAGATATGGAACAACAATTAGCTTATCAAGGAATTAATTTAGAGCAATATCTAAAGATAATGAATAAAACAAGAAAAGAAATTGAAGATAACTACAGAGAACAAGCAGAAAAAAATGTAAAATCAAGATTAGTGCTTGAAGCTATTATTAAAGAAGAAAAAATCGAAGCTTCTCAAGAAGAAGTTGATAAAAAAATTAAAGAAATGGCAACAAGTTATGGAAGAAAAGAAGAAGAACTAAGAAAGAATGAAGCATTAGTTGAATATTTAAGAAATAGTGTAAAAACAGAAAAAGCAATAGAATTAATAGTAAAAAATGCTAAAATAAAGAAATAATAAACGGAATAGTTAGGGGGGATTTATTTATATAAACTATAAATATTGTTATGCTCACTAACTATTTTGAATTTTATAATAAAAACATTATAGAGGAGGAATTATAATTATGTTTGAAAAAGATAGCTTAGTACCATATGTTATAGAACAATCGGCAAGAGGCGAAAGATCATATGATATTTTTTCTAGATTATTAAAAGATAGAATTATATTTTTAGGAGAGGATGTAAATGCAACATCTGCAGGACTCGTAGTTGCACAGTTGTTGTTTTTGGAATCAGAAGACCCAGATAAAGAAATCGATTTATATATAAATAGCCCCGGAGGTTCTATTACCGATGGTATGGCAATAGTCGATACTATGAATTACATAAAATGCCCAGTATCTACTATATGCGTTGGAATGGCAGCAAGTATGGGGTCAGTATTACTTGCATCTGGTGAAAAAGGAAAAAGATTTGCTACACCAAATTCAGAAATATTAATACATCAACCTTTAATAGGTGGAGGGGGTCTTTCGGGCCAAGCAACAGAAATAAAAATACATGCAGACCATATGGTAAAAACAAGAGAAAAATTAAACAAAATATTAAGTGATAGAACTGGTCAACCAATAGACGTAATAAATAGAGATACAGAGAGAGACCACTATATGACTGCACAAGAAGCTCTAGAATATGGTTTAATTGATGGAATAATGGAAAAAAGAAAATAAAAAATATTAACTCATGAAAATTTAAAGTAAAAAGGAGATTATGGATGCCAAAAGGAGATAAAGACAAGTCTATTAGATGTTCTTTTTGTGGTAAAGGACAAGAAGAGGTCGAAAGAATTATTGCTGGACCGGGTGTATATATATGTGATGAATGTATAAAAGTCTGCACTAATATTATAGAAAATGATTTATATGAAGATAGTGAAATAACATACGAGAACGAAGCACCTACAGACTTACCAAAGCCAGAAGAAATAAAAGAAATATTGGATCAGTATGTTATTGGGCAAGATGTAGCTAAAAAAACATTAGCGGTTGCTGTTTATAATCATTATAAAAGGATTAATGCTGAGAAAAATACAGATAAAGATGATGTAGAAATACAAAAAAGTAATATTTTATTATTAGGACCTACTGGCTGTGGTAAAACACTACTTGCTCAAACTCTTGCAAGGATATTAAAGGTACCATTTGCAATTGCTGATGCCACAACATTAACTGAAGCTGGATATGTTGGTGAAGATGTAGAGAATATTTTATTGAAATTAATACAAGCAGCAGATTATGATGTTGAAAAAGCTGAAAAAGGAATAATATATATAGATGAAATAGATAAAATTTCGCGAAAATCAGAGAATCCATCTATAACAAGAGATGTAAGTGGAGAAGGTGTGCAACAAGCATTATTGAAAATTATTGAGGGAACTGTTGCTTCTGTACCACCACAAGGGGGAAGGAAACATCCTCATCAAGAATTTATACAAATTAATACACAAAATATCTTATTTATATGTGGCGGAGCGTTTGATGGACTGGAAAAAATAATAAAAGATCGTGTTGACAAAAAAACAATGGGATTTGGTGCAGATATAAAGAGCAGTAAAGAAATGAACAAATATGATGTATTCGAATCTTTACTACCACAAGATTTATTAAAATTTGGACTAATACCAGAATTTGTTGGTAGATTACCTATAGTAACAACTCTTAAAGAGCTAGATAGAGAAGCTCTAATCAAAATAATGGTTGAGCCAAAGAATTCTTTAGTGAAACAATATAAAAAATTATTTAAATATGACAATGTTGAATTAGAATTCGACAATGAGGCACTAAATGCGGTTGTTGATAAGGCAATTGAAAGAAAGACAGGAGCAAGAGGTTTAAGGGCAATTATTGAAGATATTATGAGAGACATTATGTTTGAAATTCCTTCGAACCCAAAGATTGAAAAGTGTATAATAACTAAAGCAACTGTTGAAAATGGAGAAGCACCAAAAATAATAATAAATAATAACCGAGAAATTCCTAAAAAGGTAAAAGCTAAAAGAGCAACAACAAACAAGAAAATTGGAACTGCATAGAATAATAAATAAATTATTTACAAGAGAAAAAGGAATATATGTGCTATACTCCTTTTTCTCTGCATATAGGAATTTACAAAAGAGGTTAAAGAATGAATAAAAAAAGATTGAAAAATATATTATCTAATTTATTAATGATTGTTATTATAATTGTTGCATTTTATGTATATCTAAAATATGATTATAACTATTTTTCAAAGGGAATTTCAGAAAAAGGAAGAACAGAATTTTCAAGAGATTCTAATGTTAAATATTCAAAAGATAGAAGTTATAAAATAGAAAATAAAGTGTCAAATGATGCAATGTTTTATAGAGAAGTAACGGTGAGAAAAAATACACCGTATAGGGTAACCTGTATGGTAAGGACTGAAAATGTTGTCGGAAATGAAAATGACACAATGGCGGGAGCTCAAATTTGCTTGAATGGAACAGATGAACATTCAAATGTAATACAGGGAAATACTAATTGGACTAAAATTGAATTTTTATTCAATTCAAAAAACAATGAAAAAGTAGAAATAGGGTTTAGATTGGGGGGAATATCTAATACTGCAGAGGGTACTGCATGGTTTTCAGATTTTACAATAGAAGAAGGTTCAACAGGCGAAAGTAATACCTGGAATTTTGGTGTATTTTTAATAGATAATGTAAATGCTACAATCGAAGGAAAAAAACAAAATTATTCGATGACAACAACGGAAAAAAGCATTGTTGAAAATAACATGCAAAGGTTACAGAATTCAATAACTGATATGTCTAACAATCAAATGAGCATTACATATGAGATTATAGAGATTAAAGAACCACTTACATCTTTATCATATGATGAGGATAATGGATATTATATAGGTGAAAAAGATGTATATAAATTAATTAATAAATATGTCCAACAAAAAGAGTTTGACCATATATTTG
>CAKOZB010000059.1 GCA_934131055.1 uncultured Clostridia bacterium
TGTGAAATATACAGGAACAGATGGCACAAATAAAAAGGTAACATCAGATGTAACACCATCAATAATGCTAAAAAAAGATGTCACTCCAGAACCAAAGCCAGAAGAGCCTAAGGACAATTCTATTGCTCCAAATCCAATACCACAAACAGGAGATAATCTTGCATTTGTTGTACTTGGAATGGTAGTTTTAGCAGTTGGACTAGTAATATATATAAGGAAACGTTAATTAGTATACAAAGAGTTTAAAGAATCTAATTCATATTTTTAAAAAGAGACCGGAAATGTGCATTGAGTGGTCTGAAAGAGCCTCGACAAAACATGATGTGTCGAGGCTTTATAAAATATGAATTAGTTTTTTTATAAGGTTACTAAATTTTTATTCTGAAAGTTCGTACTCGATGTTTAACAATCTATTATATTTTGCAATTCTATCTGTTCTGCATGGAGCCCCAGACTTTATTTGCCCTATATTTGTTGCAACTGCAATATCAGCAATTGTAGTATCCTCAGTTTCTCCAGACCTGTGAGAAATAATTGCCTTATAGCCATTTGATTTTGCAAGTTCGATTGCATCAAGTGTTTCTGATAAAGTTCCTATTTGATTTGGCTTTATCAAAATGCAGTTGGCTATTCCTAAGTCGATTCCTTTCTGTAGCCTCGAAACATTAGTTACAAATAAATCGTCTCCTACTAATTGAACCTTATTACCAAGTTTTTCGGTTAAAATTTTCCAGCCATCCCAATCTTCTTCTGCAAGCCCATCTTCGATTGAAACTATTGGATAATTGTTTGTAAGATTATCTAAATAATCTATCATTTCACCTTTGGTTTTAAATTCGCCAGTTTTCCAGAATAGGTATCCATCTTTGCCTTGTTTTTTTGCTTCATCAAACATTTCGGTTGCCGCAACGTCTAAAGCTATTCCAATGTCTTGTTTTACTTTATAATTTGATTTCTCAATTGCTTTTACAATTAAGTCCAAAGCTTCTTCATGAGACTGCAAGTTAGGAGCAAAACCTCCTTCGTCGCCGACAGCTGTTGATAAATTTTTAGATTTTAATAATTTCTTTAAATTATGATAAACAGTGACTCCCATTTCAAGCTTTTCTGCAAAAGTTTTTCCACCAGATGGAACAATCATAAATTCTTGAATGCTTAAATTATTATCTGAATGCTTTCCACCATTTAAAATATTCATCATAGGAGTAGGAAGAACATGAGCATTTACACCACCTATATATGAGTAAAGAGGAGTGCCAAGAGAATTGCTAGCAGCTCTACAACAAGCTAAAGAAACTCCTAAAATTGCGTTTGCACCAAGGTTAGCCTTATTTGGTGTTTTGTCTAAGTCAATCAAAAAATTATCAATGTTTCTTTGATCATAAACATTCATTCCAATCATTTTTTTAGCAATTTTTGAATTGACATTTTCGACAGCATCTAGAACGCCTTTACCTGAATATCTATTTTCATCTTGGTCGCGAAGCTCAACCGCCTCAAAACTTCCAGTTGATGCGCCAGAAGGAACTATGGCTAAACCTGAAAAACCGCCTTCTGTTACAACTTCTACTTGAACTGTCGGATTTCCTCTAGAATCTAATACTTCTAAAGCATGAACACTTTGAATTCCTAAATAATCTTTCATTAATCTATACCTCCAATAGTAATAGTATTAACAAGATTTGGAAAAAAATACAAAATTTTAAAAAATATACTTGACTTTAGAGAACATATGTTTTATAATAAGCACATGAAAAAATACCAGCAACTTAATTGCTGATATACTTGGTTGGGATGGTGTGATTCGAACACACGCATATCGGAGTCAGAGTCCGAGGCCTTACCGCTTGGCGACATCCCAATATTAAATACCAATATATAATAGCACAAAAGAATATAAAAATCTAGTAAAAATAAAATTTTTTTATGGATTTTTCCAAAAAGGGTGAAACATGAACAGAGAAGCAATTTTAAATAAATATTCAAATGAAGAAGATAGACTATTTGTGGCAAAAATAATAGACAAAATAAATTTTGCAAAAACAAGAAATCAAATAGTAGCAAGCGATTTTCTAGATATGTACCAAAAGAAAATTGCCCAGGAAGTAATAAATATAGTAAAAGAACAAAATTATAAATTCTATTATGCTTGTGAAGAAGCAGAAAAGGTTATGCTTATTTTTTATCCAGATAAATATACGGATTTATTCGAAAATGAACGTTTTAATTATTCTCAATTTGTAAAACTAATCAGAATTAAATTACCAAATGAACTAAAAGGAACATATTCACACAAAGACTATTTAAGTGGAATAATGAAACTTGGAATAAAACGAGAAAAGTTGGGGGACATTCTTGTTTTTGAAGATGGTGCAGATATAGTTGCAAGCTTTGAAATATGTGAATATGTAGTAAACAATTTACAACAATTAACGAGATTTTCTAAAGCTACAATAACAGAATTAAATATTAAAGAGATAAGAGAACCAGATGTGAAAAAAGAAGAAATTAGAATTGTTGTTGCTTCTTTAAGATTAGATGCAATAGTGGCAGAACTGGCAAACTGTTCAAGAAATGTCGCTAATGATATAATAGAAAATCAGAGGGTATTTATTAATTATGAAAACGAGTCTAGAAGTTCAAAATTACTAAGCGAGGGGGACGTTATAGTAATAAGAGGTAAAGGTAAGTTTATTGTAAAATTAATAAATGGAGAAACAAGAAAAGGCAAGTTATCAGTTACAGTTGAACACTATATATAAAATTTTAATGTAAAGGGTTGAATTTTATATTTCACTTTGATATAGTTATCAAAAAACGGAGGAATATGTTTGAAAAATAATTACAATTTTGGCTACGTCAAATTTCATTTAAAACGCGGTTACATACAACGAGTATGCGCCTTGCCAAAATTTAATTCTTTTCCAAACGGTGCCTTAAGATGAGAAAGGATTGTGAATAAAAATGAGATTAGTTGAACCATGGATTAAAGTAGAAAATTTTGATGGTGTAAAAATCATGAAAAGAATTGAAAGAGCATGTAGAACATGTTATCGTTCAGAAGATAAAATAAGTGATGAAAGCTATAAAAATTTATTAACAAATTGTCTAAACAGAGGACATGAGTCTGTACTAGAACATGAAAAAATAACTGTTAGAATATATAGTGATATAGGTACATACAAAGATTTAACAAGACATAGATTTGCAAGTTTTTCTGTTGAATCTACAAGATATTGCAGTTATAATAAAGATAAATATGGAAATGAAATAGCAGTTGTAAATCCAGTGTATATGGAGGATAAAGAAGTCTTTGAAACTTGGAAAAAAGCAATAGAAGATATGGAAAAAGCATACATGAAGATGAAAGAACTTGGAGCAAGCACAGATATGTGTAGAGAAATATTGCCACATTCTACAGCCGCAGAATATACAATGACAGCAAACATAAGAGAATGGAAACATATATTAGAATTAAGAACAACAAATCATGTGCATCCAGCAATTAGACAAGTTCTAATTCCATTATTATTATTGTTTAAAGAACAAATGCCAGAAATTTTTGGAGACATAGAATATGATACAGAATTTAATCCAAAATATTATGCTAAATTAACAATGGAAGAAGATTTATAATAAAAGAGGAATAAGAAATGTATCAAATACTTGATGGAAAAGAATTAGCTAGAAAAATAAGAGAAGAATTAAAGCTCAAAGTAGATAAACTAAAAGAAAATGGCATCGTGCCGAAGCTGGCTGTTATATTAGTGGGGGATGACAGTGCATCAAAGGTATATGTTAAAAATAAAAGTAAGGCTTGCCAAGATGTTGGAGTAGAATTTGAAGAAATTTTGTTAGACGAAAATACTTCTATGGAAAGATTACTCGAAATAATAGAAAAATTAAATAATAGAGAAGATATTAATGGAATATTATTGCAAAGTCCAATTCCAAAAGGCTTAAATATACAAGAAGCTTTTGAAAAAATACACTGTAAAAAAGATGTTGATGGGTTTAATCCTGTAAATGTTGGAAAACTTATGATTGGAGAAGATACATTTGTATCTTGTACGCCATATGGAATAATTAAAATGTTAGAAGCATATAACATCGAAATAGAGGGAAAACATGCAGTTGTTATAGGAAGAAGTAACATAGTAGGTAAACCATTAGCACAATGTCTATTACAAAAAAACGCAACTGTAACAATATGTCATTCAAAAACAAAAAATATAGCAGAAATAACAAAAACAGCGGATATATTAATTTCGGCAGTGGGAAAGACAAACATGGTAACTGCAGATATGGTAAAGGATGGAGTAGTTGTTATTGATGTTGGAATGAACAGAAATGAAGCAGGAAAACTTGTTGGAGACGTTGATTTTGAAAATGTAAAACAAAAAGTATCATACATAACACCTGTGCCTGGTGGAGTTGGCCCAATGACGATAGCAATGCTAATGAATAATGTGATAAAAGCAACAGAAGAACAAACAAGAAAATAAGCCATATAATATAGAATAAAGTAAATAGGGAAATAGAGCATAAATTTTGCTCTTATTTTCCTATTATTTTTTTAAAAAAATAAAGTTAGAAAAGGATGTGATTTCTTGTTTCTCAATTAAATAGCAAGTTGAGAAATGTTAATTTATGAAAAAATATGATGTTAAATTGTTAAAATACGAAGATGAACAATACCCAGAATGTTTACGAAATATTCACACACCACCTGCAAAGCTATATTGCATGGGAAATATTAATTTATTAAATAAAAAAAGAAAAATTGCAATTATTGGTTGTAGAGATTATAGCGAATATGGAAGAACTATTTCACAAAAATTTGCCTATGAATTAGCTAGAATGGGTTTTGTTATTGTAAGTGGTGCAGCAAGAGGCATAGACTCATTTTCACATAAAGCAACTTTAAACACAAAAACAGGTACAATTGCAGTATTAGGCAATGGATTAAATTATATATATCCGCCAGAAAATAAAGAGCTGGAAGAACAAATTTTAAATAATAATGGATTAATAATTTCAGAATATGATATGGGAACAAAACCAAGTAAATATACTTTTCCAGCAAGAAATAGAATCATAAGTGCTGTTTCTGACGGCGTACTTGTAATAGAAGCAAGAAAAAATAGTGGAAGTCAAATAACAGTAAATCATGCACTTGACCAAGGAAAAAATGTGTATGCGGTGCCGGGAGACATAACAAGAATAAACACGGAAGGAACTAATGAATTAATAAAACAAGGAGCTAAAATCGTAACAAATGTAAATGATATATTGGAAGATTTTAAAAGAATATGATAAAAATACGGTACTAGAAAATCAAGTACAAAAATGTATAAAATAATTTTAATATGCCAAAATAATCAAAGAGGTGATTTTATGGAATTTAGAACTGACATGGCTTTAGAAAGAAATGAAATGTACAAGCAACAAAATAAACTTCAGCAAATAGATGGCGTAGAGATAGAAAAGGATAGAAGAAATGATGTTGAAATTTCTAGAATTAAAATTTTAAATGAAACAGGAGAAAAAGCTTTAAATAAACCAATTGGAAATTATATTACATTAGATGTAAAAAAAATAAAACTCGCTGATGAGGAAAGGCTTGAGGAAATAGCAAAAATTGTAGCAGATGAACTTAGAGATACAATAGGAGAACATGCCAAAAATACTGATGACATAATGATAGTAGGACTTGGAAATTTATATGTAACTCCTGATGCACTTGGACCGAAGGTTGTTCCAAAAATTGAGGTAACAAGACATATTTTAGAATATATGCCGAAAGCTATGCCAGAAGATACAAGACCTGTTTCAGCAATATCTCCGGGGGTACTTGGAATAACTGGAATAGAAACAATGGAAATATTAAAAGGAGTGGTAGATAATGTAAAACCAAAACTTTTAATTGTTATAGATGCTTTAGCTTCAAGAAGTATAGATAGAATAAGTAGTAGTATTCAGATTGCAGATACAGGAATTGTTCCAGGAGCAGGGGTAGAAAATAAAAGAAAAGAAATAAGCAAAAAAACGCTTGGAATACCAGTAATAGCCATAGGAATTCCAACTGTCGTAGATTTAGCAACTGTAACAAATGAATGTATAGACATATTTATAGAAAATTTGCAAGAAAAGGCGATGTCAAATGATTATCTGAATAAATTAAAAGAAAAGGATAATTACGAAGATATTAAAGAAGCACTTGTTCCAAAAGATTATAATATGATTGTAACTCCTAAAGAGATAGACAAGCTGATAGATAATATGAGTAAGATAATTTCGATTGCAATAAATATGGCAATGTAGAAATACTTAGCTAATTAATAAATAGTCAATTTGAGTTAGAAATAGAAAAGACTAATGCAAATTAAAATTGAACATTAGTCTTTTCAAATTCTTTACCATTTAAATATTCTAAATGCTGAGATGGATGTATAAATTTGAATTTCATTTTATAACTGCATAAATTTTGAGCTTTACATTTGAACCTTTTATTTATATCGTTATGACCATATTTTCCATCACCTATAATTGGGTAGCCAATATAAGCAAGATGTGCGCGTATTTGATGAGTTCTACCTGTATGTAGAATTACTTCTAATATACTTGTGTTTTCTGACTTATTTGAAGATAATACAAAATATTCTGTGCTGATGTTTTGGTAGCCCTTCTTATGGCTACTACAAATATATACCATGGATTTTTTATTATCTTTAAACAAATAATCATTTAAAAGAGCATGTTTCTTTGTTGGTATTCCATAAACCCTACAAACATAATGTTTTTCTATTTCATGATTTTTGAATTTATCAAAAAGAATTTGCTCTGATTGTTTATTTTTTGCAAATAGGGTAAGTCCTGTGGTGTTTCTATCTAATCTATGGCAAGGATATACTGTAAAACCATATTTAGCAGATACTATAGTGGTTAGAGACTTATCTCCAGTAACTTCTATTTCAGCAGGTTTATCAACTATCAAAATATTACTATCTTCATAGATTATCGGAATATTAATAGAATTATACGAGGAATTTGTAAATGTAGTAATGTTAGATTTATTAGCAAATAAAAATTTATCTGCAATAAAAACCTTTACAACATCACCTGTGTGTAATGATATATTTTCATTAATTCGTACATCGTTTACTCGAATATCCTTTTTTCGCAATGCCTTGTAAATAGTATTTAAACTAAGTGCTGGAAATTCTCTTTGTAAAACATTATTTAATTTTTTTTCATTATTTTTTTCATCAATATTAATCGTTTTCATAAATTGAATTATATAGCAAATTTGGTGAAGTGTCAATAATTTAGAAGGTTACATAATTTTTATATTAATAAAAGGCTAAAAATAGACGCTTTCTTGCCTTTGAATGATAATTGTGATATAATTCTGTTATCGGATTTTGCATTCTGAATTAATCTTTTGCTAAAGATTAATTGGAAATGCCAATTCTAGAAATTCACCGTACACACAAACAAAGGAGAAAAATTATGAAATTTGAAAATTGTAAAGATGAATCGTCCGAGATTCAAGTTGAAGGTATGCGCTCAGCAACAAGTGTTCGAGATGCGGCAAACAGATTGTCACGGACAAAGTATATGGCTTCAGAGGTTATCGTAAAATATAACGATTTGTTTAATATGCAAATTGGCAGTCTTCTTGGAGGAATGAAGGCAACTTTGGACACATTGCCGGAAAGCTATGCAATTCATCAAAAGTGAATAACGTTCCTCTTAATGAATGGATAAAGCAGGAAGTTAATGAGCGAGTTTTCTTTCGCTTTTTACAGGTGTATAAGAATAAAGAGGATTACCTGGAGGCAATGAAAAGACAAAGGGAACTTCTTAAACGCGACATTATGTTAGGAGAGTATGAAGAGGAATTTGCTAACAAGTTGATTGCTAGAATATTCCCCAACGGAATTGATAAGTTTGTTACGAGCTTTGCATGTGCGTACAATACAACATTTCACATGATTGCAAATGAATCCGGAGTACAAACTGCAATTACAGAACCGATGACGCAGGACATTTGGCGCAACTGGGAGTATTTTTGGAATCCTGAGGAAAAAGAGTATCGCCTTGATGGTGAATTTGCTCAGTTTTATGATGGAGAAGAAGAATCACCTCAAGAATTGGATGATGGTAATAAGCTTATTAAAATTAATGAAGGAGTCTATGAAGCACTTAAAAATGTAAAA
>CAKOZB010000060.1 GCA_934131055.1 uncultured Clostridia bacterium
GTACAAGTTCTTCAACCGCTTCTGCTGTTGAATTATATATAGAATGCATTAAAATAATTCTTCCATCAAAATTTGATATTTTATTTACTTCTTCAAGTATTTTTTTCTTATCTCTAGTTTTCCAATCCAAAGAGTCTACATCCCATCCTATTAATGGATATTTCAAAGTTCTTCTAACAATTACATTTGCATTTCCATATGGCGGTCTAACTAAGTACAGTGTATGGCCTAATGTTTTCTCGTAGATTCTAGACGCATTTGAAATATCATCTTGTATTTCTTCTCCAGATAGTTTATTTAAATTTTGATGTGAATATGTATGGCTTCCAACTTCACAACCAATTTGTTCTTCTCTTTTTGTAATATTGGGGTAATTTTCCATACAAGTTCCTAAGTCAAAAAATGTAGCAACTACATTATACTTCTCAAGTATATCTAAAATTTTAGGAGTAGCAGTTCCATTCGGTCCATCATCAAAAGTTAGTGCAACCATTGGTTTTAATGGGTCTATATTTCTATTTTTTATAGGCACTTTCACTGGTATTTTTTCTGGTGGTTTTTCAGTAGTTAGATAATTAGATGCTACATATGTTACTTCACCATTAAATATTACCCTACTCCAACCATTATCTCCAATTCCAGTTCTCGTAATTGATTTATCACTTTGTAACAGACCTTTTTTATCACAAGAAGCATTATCAAATGCTCTAATATTTACATTTGTAGTAGCATATACAGTTTCATTTACATCTATATAGTTTCCTAACACTACATTATAATTAGGTTCTGTCTCTTGCTGTTCTGTATTTTTTTCTTCATTTATTATCTGATTATTATTTGATTGCTCTTCATTAATCTTTTCCTTATTCACTGTTTCTTTATTTTGCATTTCTATATTTTCTTTTTGATTTTTCTCTGCACTATTAAAATCTTCTTTATTAATTAGTAAATTTTCAATTTTATTTACTTTATTATTAGCATTATCTCCATCATTATTCTTGTTACCATATATAATATTTTCGATATTATTACTAATTATAGGCACACTGCTTGCTTTTATAGAATCGTTAATAACAATATACATTAACATTGCCATGGCAAAAATAAGCATAATTAAAACAACAATTATTACTTCTTTGAATTTCATTTGTATTGTATCCTCTTTTATTACATTTTTTCTTCGTTGTTTAGTATAACACTAATTAGTAAAAAAAGCTATCAAATAAAAAAGAACCCTCTCTCGAGGGAAAGATTTTTCTTTTAGTTTGGTTTAGTCATCCTTTTTAGCAATTTTACGCTTCTGACGAACTATCGTTTCTCATGTTGCAACATCCATTATTCATGTTATTTGTATTATTGTTTCCACAGCAATTACTCATATTTAAGTTCATTTTATTATTCCACTTCATGTTATTCATGTAAAATTTCTTTTCTGCCATCTTGTCTTGTACATCTCTTAAAGCCTCTCCAAATCTCTGGAAGTGAACTACTTCTCTTTGTCTTAAATATCTTAATACATCTACAACATCTTTATCATCAGCACATAAGTCTATTAATTTTTCATACGTAGCACGTGCTTTCTGTTCGGCAGCAAGGTCTTCCTGTAAGTTGGCAATTACATCACCTTTGCACGCTAAGCAATTTGCATCAAATGGAACTCCTGCAGCAGATTGAGGGTAAACATCAACTCCATGGTCTGTATAGTATGGACCTAATCCTGCCTTTTTCAATTCTTCTGGGCAAACTCCATCTGTTAGTTGGTGTACTAAAGTTCCTACCATCTCAAGGTGTGCCAGCTCCTCAGTGCCTATATCGTTAAGCGTGGCCTTCGCAATTTGACTTGGCATTGCAAATCTTTGAGATAAATATCTTAAAGCAGCTCCAAGTTCTCCGTCAGGTCCTCCATATTGCGATATTATTACCTTTGCCATTTGAGGATTTCTATTTTTTATATTTATTGGATATTGTAGCATTTTGTTATATGTCCACATTACTCTTCACTCCTTTCCCATGGCCATGGTTCTTCTAGCCATCTCCAGCTATTGCAAGGGAAATAAATGCTAAGTGGGCCATACATTCTCTGATATTTGTCTGATAAATCTCTCAATTCTTGGCAATATTCTTTGTGCAAGCAAATTGCTCTTTTATCATCTGAATGGGTGTTTAAATATTCTCCGATGTCTGTTACAGCAAATTTTAAAGCTCTAATCTTACACATCATTTCATCTCTTATCGCATTGTTTTTATCGCAACAGTCTTGGTTCGAACAGCAATTTTCCTTAGTCATCAAATTTGCTGTGTTATATCCAAATTGAGCATTTATTCCTGTTGGCTCATAGTTGCAATCTTCTAAATCTGTATTTGAACAGCTATTCATATTATTTAAGAACATGTGTTGCACCCCTTTCCTATCTCGTTTCTACTCTTTAAATATTCAACATCCTCCACACTTTGGCAAGGATAATATGGGCTTACTAGCTCTGGAAATAAAGTTCCATTCTTTAATCCACATATTGGAGTAAATACGTTTGTCATTTTTTGCATTGGCACATAACTTTGGCCAAGCATTGGGTTTAATGGAAACACACTCTCTTGCTCATCAAATCCACATGCACATTCATTCATATTGTTATAGTTACAACTGCATCCACCATTATTGTTAGCAGTACAACAACAATTGCATTCACAATTAGTATCTTGTACATTCATGCAAGATTCATCAATTGGGCTTACTTCTTCATTATTACATGTGCAACATTTTTTATTACAGCATCTGTACATTTGCTCTTCCTCCTTTATATATACAAGCATGTTTTACATGCTTTAGTACATTTTATGTTACCATGCAAATAAATGTTACTTTCGCCCATTAGGGACTCCCCTTTTGTGGCGAAGTTATTGTTTTTTAGCAAAAAAAGAACGAAGATTGCTCTCCGTCCTCATATTATAAATTTAATTATACTCTTAATACTCCACCTAGTGTTTTGTTTACTGATGATTCTGTATCTTTCATTATTTGGTCTCCACCAGCTATTATTACTAAGTCACCTTTTTCTAGTATTTCTTTTGATTTTAATTTTTCAATACCAGCTTCAATTGTTTTGTTTATTGTTTCTTTAGCATCAACAAATACTGGTGTTACGTTCCATACTAAACCTAATTGATGGAATGTTCTCTTATTGTCTGTTATAGCAAGTATTGGGCAACCTGCTCCAAGCCCTGCTAAGTTTCTTGCTGTACTTCCTGAATGTGTATAACATACTATTGCATCAGCTTTCATATTTTTAGCTGTTACACATGTTGCATAAGCTACATTTTTTGCTAATGTATCTAATTCAACATCATCATTTTCGTCAAATCTCTTCCAGTAGTTAACTTCTGGTTCAACTCTGTTTGCTATTTTAACCATTGTTTTAACACATTCTACTGGGTAATCACCTTGTGCACATTCTCCTGAAAGCATTATTGCACCTGTTCTATCATATACAGCATTTGCAACATCACTTGCTTCAGCTCTTGTTGGTAATGGTTGATGTGTCATTGATTCTAGCATTTGTGTTGCTGTTATTACTGGTTTGCACTCTTTGTTGCAAAGTTTGATTATTTTCTTTTGAACTACTGGTGGTTCTGTGAAATCTGTTTCTGTAGCCATATCACCACGAGCTATCATTTGTCCATCTGCTAAGTCAATTATTTGATTTAAGTTAGAAAGACCTTCAACATTTTCAACTTTTGTTAATATTTGAATGTCTTTTCCACCATTTTCATCTAGTATTTTTCTTACATTCTTTATATCTTCTTCGTTTCTAGCAAAAGATAATGCAATGTAATCATAACCATGTTCACATGCTGTTTTTAAATCTGCTATATCTTTATCAGCAAGGCCTGGTAATCTTATTATTGTTCCAGGTAAGTTCATAGTTTTTCTGCTTCCTAAGCCATTTCCATGTACAACTGTTGTTATTATATCTTTTCCAACAACTTCGTCAACTTTTAATTCGATTGCACCATCATCGATTAATATTTTTGTTCCTGGTACAACATCTTTGTATAATTCTTTGTATGTTACAGAAACTCCTTCTTCGTTTCCTGTTACATCTTCGTTATATAATGTGAATTTTTGTCCATCTTTTAATTGAATTTTTGTATTTTTTCCTGTATAAAGCATTCCAGTTCTAATTTCTGGTCCCTTTGTATCTAATAATAAAGCAATTGGAAGATCTTTTTCTTCTCTTATTTTTAATATTGCTTCTGTCTTTTCCTTTTGCTCATCCCAGCTTCCGTGAGAATAGTTAACTCTACAAACATTTAATCCTGCATCGAATAATTCTTCTAATCTGTTTTCAGAAGCAGGTCCTATTGTTCCTACAATTTTAGTTTTTCTTAAACTTTTCATTTTAATTATTCCTCTTTTCCTCAATAATCGCTTGACATTATATCACGATTGATTTTTGATTTCAAGTATTTCCCCTTTATATTTTGTATTTTTTGTTGAAATTTGACATTTTTTGTTGTTTGTTGTATTCTATTTTCATAATATAATTGTAAAGGGGTATGTATTATGCTAAAAGAATTTAAAGAATTTGCAATGAAGGGGAATGTTGTAGACCTAGCAGTTGGTGTTGTAATTGGTGCAGCTTTCCAAAAGATTGTAACATCACTAGTTGAAGATATTATAATGCCATGTATTTCTATTTTAATTGGAAAGATTGATTTTTCTGATATGGTGCTTACAGTCGGTGGAGCCTCAATAAAATACGGAAATTTCATAACCACAATAATAAACTTTTTAATAATATCTTTCTCAATCTTCTTAGTTGTAAAATATATTAACAAATTAAATCATCCTGAAAAATTAAAAGAATTGAATGATAAATTTGTTCATTCTATCGACAAGAAAGGTAGATTAAAAAAACATAAAAAAGAAGAAGCTCCTGTAGCTCCCGTAGAGCCAGAGACAAAGGTTTGTCCATACTGCTTAACAGAAATAAAATACAAGGCAACAAGATGTCCTCACTGTACATCAGAATTAACTGTTGAATCTAATTCTAATGAAACTGAAAAAGCAATAGATTCTGATGAAGAAGTTCAATCTTCAAAATAACTATTTTTTATTTAATATAAACGCAAAAAATGGAATCCTATTTTATAGTATTCCATTTTTTTCTTATTTTATTCATGTTTAACAACTAGTTTTCTTGATTTTTATTAAATCTTTGTTGTTTTCTTGCCTTTCTGCATTCTGGGCATCTTTTTGGTTCGTTTGTGAAACCTTTTTCTGCGTAGAAAGCTTGTTCACCTTCTGTGAAAACAAACTCATTTCCGCAATCTGAGCATACTAAAGTTTTGTCTGCCATTTTATTTACCTCCTTCTTAAAATTTCGATTTAATATTTTTTGACACTGTACCTTTTAAGAAGGAAAATATCTACTAAATAATTAAATTGGTTTTTCAACCATTGCCACTATATCACATAAAAAAGAAAAGTTCAAGCTTTTTGTAAATTTTTACAATTATTCTTCATTTTCTTCAAATCCAATATATTTTGTTTTTCTAGAGAATACTAAAATAGTCTCAAATATTGGAGCTAGCAACCATAATCCAAAAGCAAAACCTGTACCTTTTCCAAAAGATTCTGCTAGCATAAATTTACTTGCAACAGATATTACAAATAAGATAATCCACCCTAAAACTGGAACTAGTAAAAGTAGCAACCACCATGGGCTCATTCCACATATTTTCAACATTACTACATTTCTGTATATTGGTATAAATGGTGCCCATGCTTTTTTATGAGCCTTCTTGTATATAACACATCTTAACAAAGTTCTGTATATGAATAATGCAACCAATACAGTCAATGCAGTTTTTACTACATAGGCAGATAATAAAATATCCACTACGAAATTTACCTTTTCAACAGCACTCATGCTTCCCGTAATGTCTTTTAATATAGATTGAATACTTGCACCGTTGCTTATTTTATTAGCTATTTTGTCAACATCAACTTGTTGTAGTACTTTATTTAATTGATTACTGTCCACACTCTTTAGAAAAGTAACAACTGTGTTTACATTGTCCATAGCAACATTTTCTTGCTCTAGGTACTTTTTATTTTCTTCTATCATACTAGCAATCTCATTATTTGTATATGTCTTAGTAAGTTGCGAATATAAATTGATTGTTTCTGCAAGCAGTGATTTGCTCATTCCTTCAGAATTTATTGTAAGTATTAAATCCTTTATTGTTGTAGAAACCTCTTCCTCATCTGTCACATCTTCAATTAAATTTGAAACTTGTTCATTTTTATTGGTTGTAGCTTGTGCCGTATAGCATAAGCACATTAACATTATAATTATAAATATTGTTAAAATTTTTACTATCTTTTTTACATTTATTTTTATCATCATATTCTCCTAATATTACATTTCTCAATTTTCATTTAATTTATACCAATAAAAAGATAACATTCAAATTTTTAATTGTCAACATATTTTTTCAAATACTGTAATATATTTTAACAATTACAATTTTTTGGGAGGTATTATGATTGTAGATTCATCTATTAAATATAATTCTAAATTGTTAAAAAATAATATAAACTCATTAATTATTAGGTATCCTTTTATTAAAGTTATTACCATTGGTTACAGTGTACTTGGCGTGCCTATTTATTGTATCAAGATTCGGTACTGGTTCTAAAGAAGTATTCTATTGTGGGACAACACATGCCAACGAATGGATAACTTCAACATTGCTTATGACATTTCTTGAAAATATGTGTGTGGCATATAATAGAAATTCAAATATTTATGGTTATAATGTAAAAAATATTTTAACAAAGTGTACATTATACATTGTTCCAATGTTAAATCCTGATGGAGTAAATCTAGTAAATGGCTCACTAAACTTCAATTCTAATGCTTATACATATGCACGTTACATAGCAAGAAAATATCCAGACATTCCGTTTCCAAGTGGATGGAAAGCAAACATTAACGGTGTCGACCTAAACTTGCAGTTTCCTGCCGGATGGGAAAATGCAAAAAAAATAAAATATTCACAAGGCTATACATCTCCAAGCCCTATGAACTATGTTGGAAGTGCTCCTCTTACAGAACCAGAAGCACAAGCCTTATACAATTTTACACTATCACATAATTTTAGAATAATGCTTACATACCATACACAAGGAAAGGAAATTTATTGGCAATTTCAAAATTATGCTCCTAAAGATTCATATAGCATTGGATTGCAGTTTGCAAAAGCCAGTGGTTACACTCTTGCAGATGTTCCATATGAATCTAGCTTTGCCGGCTATAAAGATTGGTTTTTACAGCGTTATAGTCTTCCCGGTTATACCATAGAAGCAGGATTACGGTGAAAATCCGCTTCCATTATCACAATTTAATACAATTTATAATGATAATATTGGAATATTAATATTAGCTACGATGCTATAAAATTTATCCTAAGAAGACTATTTTTAGTTTTCTTAGGAAATTTTACTTATATTTTTATCCAATATCTTAAATAATTATATCCATCTTCCTTATTTGCATAAACACTCTCAAAAATTCCGCCATTTTTTTCTATTACTTTTTTTGATGCTAAATTAAAGTCTTTACATGTAATTAAGATTTTATCAATATCTGTATTTTTCAACTTTTCTAATGCTAGTCTTAACATTTCACTCGCATACCCTTTTCCTCTTTGACTCGGTCTAATGCTATAACCAATTAATCCTCCATAGGTCATTAAAATTGGCACTTGTTTCCACCTTATTCCTATGGCACCTACTATTTCGTTTTCATCATCTATGGCTAAATATAAAGTATGTGGTGAATAAGTTTCTGGTAGATTTTCTTCATGTTTATTTTTTTCTAAATCATCTATCCATTCTGAAAAACTTAGTTGATTAAGTTTTTCAAAATCTCTTATTCCCTCAAATCTATCTATTCCAGGAATTAATTCACTTTTCATGTATTCATTATACATTTGTATAATCGCTTCTTCGTCATTTATTTCTGCTTCTCTTAACTTCATAATCTTTCCCCCTTGCAATCTCTTCATTTAAATATACAATATATTTTATCGTCATTTTATCCTAATTTCAACTTTTTCTTATACAAATTATAAGTATTTCTATTTAATATAAAAATAGTGCCCTTCTTTATAAAGAGCACTTTTTT
>CAKOZB010000061.1 GCA_934131055.1 uncultured Clostridia bacterium
ACTGCAATTTTTCTTCCATATTTAACTGCTGAATCCACAATTTGTTGAACTCTGTGGACATTTGATGCAAATGTTGCAACAACGATTCTCTTCTTGCAATTCATAAATAACTTGTCGAAAACTGCTCCAACAGACTTCTCTGACATTGTAAATCCTTTTCTTTCAGAGTTTGTACTATCAGACATAAGTGCCAATATCCCCTTATTTCCAAGTTCTGCAATTCTACCTAAATCCATTGGTTTTCCATCAATTGGAGTGTAATCTATTTTAAAATCTCCAGTGTGAAGTATTGTTCCTGCGGTAGTTGTAATTGCAAGCATTACAGAATCTGGAATGCTATGGCAACTTCTAATAAACTCTACCGAGAACTTTCCTAATTTAATAGTTTGACCTGCATCGACTTCTACAAGCTTTGTAGACCTTAATAAATGATGCTCTTCTAACTTTCCTTTAATCAATCCACAAGTTAATTTCGTAGCATAAATTGGTATATTTATTTGTTGTAATACATATGGAATTGAGCCAATATGGTCCTCATGGCCGTGAGTAATTACCATTCCTCTAACCTTTTCCTTATTTTTTACCAAATAAGTAACATCAGGAATTACTAAATCTATTCCAAGCATATCATCTGTTGGGAACTCAAGTCCACAATCAACAACTATAATATCATCTTCGTACTCGAAAACTGTAATATTCTTTCCAATCTCTTCTATACCACCTAATGGAATTATTTTTATTGATGGTTTCTTAAATCTAAAATCTTCTCTCTTGGTAATTGACCTTTCGCTTCTCTTTGCAATTGCTCTTTCTGGTCTTTTTGCTATTGCTCTATTCTCTACCTTAACAAGACCTCCTTCATGTCTTCTTGTTTTTACAAGCTTTGTGTTCTCATTTTCTTGGCTTGTTATATTTTTTTCTAATATTTCGTTACTTTCTGCAGAAGCATTCTCATTTCTGTTTTCTCTACTTCTACGTGGTCTTCTATTTCCTTTTGTATTTTCTGCTGTCTCTGTTGTAGTTCTTCTAGTACTGTTTCTACTTGTGCCTTCTCTTCTATTGTAATTTCTATGGCGTCCTTCTCTTCTCTTTACGCCAGTATCAGAAACATTGTTTTCAGTTCCAACGTTTCCATCTTTATTTAAATTCTCATCTGTCATTAAAAAAAATCTCCTTCTTTCATATTCTTTATATGTTGTTACTCTCATACTTTTAACTTGATCCGTACATAAAATTTCTAAATTTATATATTTTATGGGAATACGAAAAATACATATATCTATTATCTCTTAGATATATTATTTTAAACATCCTATAAACCTACTATACAAAAAAATTCCGCCCTGACGTATAGCATATATAATAAAATCAAATCTCTTCTTTACCTTTTTCAGGTAACAACTGTTTACAATTATACCCTAAATTTAAGAAATTGTCAAATTTTACTTGACAACTCTTTTCTATTTTGATATTATATTAATTGCTTGTTAATAAGCATCTTAAATATCTTTATTAGTAGATAACTTAAAATGCAGGTATAGTTTAGTGGTAAAACATAACCTTGCCAAGGTTAAGTTACGGGTCCGATTCCCGTTACCTGCTCCATAAAATTTGCAATATGTAATTACAATAGCCTTCTAATATTATTGGAAGTCTATTTTTTTACCTACAAATTTTATTTTAAAACCACTTGCCAAACATAAAAATCTATGCTATACTAGTTAAGTATTGAATAAATACAGCGTATATTACCAATAAAAATAAATTTAACATTGCTTAAATTTATTATAAATGAAGTCTGGTTTCTATTTTTTTATTATTGGTAATATTTACACTTTTAAAGCATATATTATATTAATATGGCACCTTAGCCAAGTGGTAAGGCAGAAGTCTGCAAAACTTTCATCCTCAGTTCGATTCTGAGAGGTGCCTCCATAAAAGAAACGATAAAATGTTGAAATATCAATATTTTATCGTTTTTTATATCTTTAGGCTAAAAATAAAAATAATTTTTAATGTTTGCTTGAATTAATTACCAAAATAGTGTATAGTAAGTGTTATAGGAAATGAGAATAAGCAGATGTGGTTTGCCACCGTACATAACAGAGTGAATCTCTGGGAAAGTGAGGTGGTGTTTATGGTAGATTTTTTATTATTCTTAATTATAGGATTTATGATTTCTTTAACTATAAACGTAGCCTTATTGACAGTTATATTTATAATATGGACAAATAAGGAATAAAATAAACAAACACATCTGTTAACTTTGGCGAGTTAGATGTGTTTACTCTCTCGGCAAACCACGTTTGTGGTTTCCGTTTCCTATATTTATATTATACACATATTTTTATAGAAAGTCAAACGTTTTATATAGAATTACTGTGTTTATACTATGCAAAAGGAGAATAACTATGATTATACTTTTAGATGCAATGGGTGGAGATAATGCACCCGACGCTAATATTAAAGGAGCTGTCGCAGCAATAAATCAAATTAATGCTGAACTATGGCTTATTGGAAAAGAAGAAGTAATTAAAGCAAAATTAAAAGAATTTTATAACAAAACAGCCGAGGAAATTTCTCCAAGACTAAAAATTTATAATGCTACAGAAACAATAGAAATGGAAGATACCCCTACACTTGCAATTAAACACAAGAAAGATTCTTCTATGGTTGTTGGGTTCAATCTTTTAAAAGAAGGCAAAGGTGACGTATTTATTTCAGCTGGCAACTCTGGTGCACTTCTTACAGGAGCTACTTTATTAGTTGGCAGAATTAAAGGTGTTGACAGACCTGCACTTGCCGGAATTCTCCCATCATATCATAAGAGATTGGTTTTGATGGATTGCGGCTCTAATACAAATTGTAAGCCTATTAATTTATTACAATTTGCACAAATGTCTACTATTTACATACGTGATGCCTTAGGAGTTGAAAATCCTGCAATTGGTCTTTTAAACATCGGTACAGAAGAGACTAAAGGAAATGAATTGGTACGTGAAAGCTACAATTTACTAAAAGAAAAATCACCAGAATTAGGAATTAATTTTGTTGGAAATGTTGAAGGAAGAGATGCATTCTCTGGAAAAATCGATGCAATTATAGCCGATGGATTTACTGGAAATATTTTCTTAAAAACTGTTGAAGGAATGGGAAAATTTATAAAGAAATCTTTGATTGAAAGCTTAAAGAGAAATTTCTTATCAATGATAGGCGCTGTTCCAGCACTTCCTTCGCTTAATAGATTCAAAAAAATGATGGATTATAAAGAATATGGCGGAGCTCTATTCTTGGGAGTAAAAAAACCAGTTGTAAAGGCACATGGAAGCAGTGATGCCAAATTATTTGAATTTACTGTAAAGCAAGCAGAACAATTCGTAAATAATAAAACTGTAGAAAAATTAACTACAGAATTTGAAAAAATGTCAAAAGAAAAAATCGCCCAATAAGACGATTTTTTCTTTTTATAATCAATATATATTTTTTCTGTTACCAAAGTGCATATTTTCTATTTTGCTAGTGGTACATACCCGCCAGCACTTACAGCTTTCTTGCCCTCTTCTGTTTTTAACCAATTCACCAATTTTCTTACATTGCTATTTTGTGCTTCATCTTTTCTATAAACCGCATACACAACTTTTGTTAATGGATAACTTCTATTTGCTATTGTTTCATCTATTGGTTTAACTCCATTAATAGCTAAAAATTTAACATTATTTTTTACGTATTGTTCTTTCGCATATAAATAAATTGAATATCCAATTGAATTTTTACTATTTGAATATGATGCTATTCCATCTATCAATCCGGACATAGAGCCTATCATCAAATTAGTATTTTCAGGTTTCTTCATTTTTAGTCCTTTCATTACCATTTTTTCCATAAGATTTTGACTTCCAGAATTAGCTTCTCTTTGGTAAGCAATAATTTCTGCATCTTCTCCACCAACACTACTCCAATTTGTAATTTCTCCTGTATAAATTTTTTGTATTTGTTCTAGTGTCAATGAATCTACTTTATTTTCTTTATTTACTAAAAAGACGAATCCATCAAGGCCTATTCCAACCATCTCAAACTCAACATTATTATCTTCTGCAGATTTTAAAATATCATCAGATGGTTCTGAAACAAATATTAAATCTTTTTCTTTGTTTATTAAGCTAGCATATACTTTTGCGGTCTTTCCATGTGTATTTTCATCTAAATATTTTTGAGCTTCCTCGTCCGAATAGTTTAAAACAGACTTTGTAATCTCTCCTATCATTGGAAGCATTGCTGTTGCGCCATCTACTTTAGGAAACTCACTTTCAGTCATAGTAAATTCACTAACAGCATTTGCTACATTATTATTTTTTGTACTTGAATTATCTATATTTGATATTCCATTATTTATAGGAGTGGTAGTTTGTTTATTCATAAAGAATATGCAATACACTATCGCACACATAATAAAAATTATTATAAGTATAATTGGAATTATTACTCCAGCAATAGATTTTCTTTCATTCATAAATATATCCCCCTTAGTTATTTTTTCTCTTCATAATGTTTATTTCTAATATAATTAAACAAATTACTATCATTATTCCAATTATTGCTAACACAATAACATCTTTAGTAGTTATACTAAATGATTTCTTTTCGTCTTGTAGATTACTATTAATATCTTCTCCTGCATCGTTTTTTATAATCGCATAGTTTATTTCATTTTCAGCATCTGATTTTATTTTTTCATTTTTTAGTTCGTTTATTTTTATTAAGTTTTGTGCTGTATTATCAGCAATTGCTTCCTTTATAGAGCCCAAACCATTAGATTTTCCAAACTTAAAAAACTCTATTACATATTTACCATCTTCTTGAATTCTAAAACCAACACATTGAGCTACAGTTGGTACAAGACATTTTTCGTTAATAATATCATTTGAAAATAGTTTAGTTGTAACATTATAAAATTGATCACTATAATAATTTTCATCTGTATATTCATCTTTTAATGTTACATACTGTTTAGTCACATTCTTTTGTTTTTCATTATAATAGCCTATCATAATAGGGATATAACCTTCTACAGTTTGCTGAACTTGTTTTCCTTTATCATCAGTCGTAATATATGTATATGTTGTTTTAGCATTGTCATCAAAAATTACTTTTCTAATGTATAAATCTGGGTTTATCATATTTATATATTCGATTTTTTCCTCTTCTGTTGCATCTAGTTTTTCTCCAGTTATACCAACACCAACATAAATAATTTTTTCCCCAGTCTCAGGTCTTTCTGACCAATTTGATTTATCTTCTGTTCTTAATATATTCCATTCACTTGTTTCTATTGTTTCAATCTGAGTATTCTCTTCTACTTCACCAGAAACATTTTTCTTAATATATAATTTCTTATCTTCTTCAGATTCCACATAATCTATACATATCTTTTTATCTTTGAGGGTATAAATTTCATTAGAACTATTCTCTATAATATAATCTTTCGTTAGAACATAATTCCAATCATTCTCATTATAAAAAGTATAAAAAATAGATGTCTGTAAGTCACTTTCTCCATTTATTAATAACTGTCTATTTAATGTATATTCCATAATCGAGCTAACAACGTTTGAAGTTCCCGATATATTTTCGTTAATTTTTAATAAATCTTTAAATATATCTTCTGTACTAACTATTTTGATATTTTTATCCTTTAAGTAGTTTGAATTTTCAGTAGTATATTTATTATAATCTAAATAAATTCCATTATTTATCCAATCTTTTGCATTCTTTATTATAGCAATTTCATTATCAGAAAAACTATTTTCTCTTCCATATAACAAATCTTTATATGTTTCCTTTTCTATAATTACATCTTGGGTTAAAGCGTTAACATTAAAATTATAATATTCAGCAATAATAGTATCATTTTTAAATTCATAGCATTGAGGATAGATATTTTTTACAAGTGGAACATCTTCACTTGGCAATTTTATATTTATTTTAAATGCATTAATTTTTTTCCACTTAGATTTCTGTAAGCTATATTTTATTACTTTTGCATCATTTAAATTGTTTTCTGTTTGATATTTTACAATAATTTTCTTAGCTTCTCCTGCGGGAATAGTTATATTAAAAATATAGTTTCCATTATATTTTCTAAAGTTATTTATATAAGTGTTATTGACATTTACACTTACATTACTAACTGAAATTCCTAAATCTTCGTCTTCTAGTTTAATTGCAGCCAAAGTATTTATACTCTCATTTGTAGTATTTTTTATAATGATAGTATTTTCTACACTAGAATTTCCTACATCAATATTTACTTCGTTTAACAATACCTCTGTTCCATTATAATTTTGTAAATTTAAAATCTCTCCGTAAAAATAAGTTACATCACTTTGCGAATACACATTACGTGTTAACCCACATAAAACTGCAAAAATTATGATAATATATACTAAAATTTTATTTTTCATTTGTCCTCCTCTATTTCCTTTGTATAATTCATATTTTATATTACCACAATTTAAAAGTCAAGATATAGAAATTGTTATATATTATACTATAATTCATATAGTCCAATATAACAGTAACTATTTTTTACAAGTTACATGTCACTAATAAAATATTTCATTATATCAATTTAGCCAAAATAATTAGTTTGCACATGACTTTTTATTTATATTTATAATACGAAAAAACTAGGTGTTAAAATATCACCTAGTTTTTTCATTATATTTATTGAAACAATTATTGTAATTCTACAGTTGCTCCAACTTCAGCAAATTTAGCTTTTAATGCTTCTGCATCATCTTTAGAAACGTTCTCTTTTATTGTTTTTGGAGCTCCGTCAACTAAATCTTTAGCTTCTTTTAATCCTAATCCTGTTGCATCTCTAACAACTTTGATAACTTGGATTTTGTTTGCTCCAGCTTCTTTTAATACTACGTTGAATGAAGATTTTTCTTCAGCTGCTGCTGCTCCTGCTCCAGCTGCTGGTGCTGCAACTGCTGCTGCAGATACTCCATATTTTTCTTCTATTCCTTTAACTAATTCAGCAAGTTCTGCTACTGATAAAGCATCAATGCTCTCTAATAATTCATCTATTTTTGCCATTTTAAATTTCCTCCTTATATATTTTTTATTTTCTGAACTTTTCGTTCTTATTTTCACGGCAATGTGAATTTAATTTTTGATAAAGATTATTTTTATCAAATTTCTTTCTAAAATTAATTAGAAACAAGTATAACAAGGCAACCAAGTCAAAAATACCGGAAACGTACTATGTGTACGTTGAGGATTTTTTGATGCAGGTTAACGCAGTTAGACGTCGTTTATAATTAATTTTAAGCGTTAGCTTTTTGGTCTTTAACCTGATCCAATGCAACTGCAAGTTTTGTAATATTTCCAAGCAATGCTCCAGCAAGTTTTGCAAGTAATTCTTGTCTTGATGGTAATTTTGCAAGTGTTATTATTTCTTCTGCAGTCATAACTTTACCTTCTATAACTCCACCCTTTATTTTGTAGAAGTCATGATCCTTTGTAAAGTTATATATTACTTTAGATGGTTCTAAGTAATCTTCGTTTCCAATTACTAATGCAACTGGTCCTTCTAAAGCTTCATCTAATGCTGACTCTCCGTTTGCATCTAATGCTCTTTTTATAATGTTATTTTTTATAACTTTATATTCTGCATTTGCATTTCTTAAATCAGCTCTTAATTTTGTTACGTCTGTAACTGTAATTCCTCTGTAATCTGTTAATAATACAACTTTAGCGTCTTTTAATACTTTTGCTAATTCGTCAACTTGTGCTTGTTTTTTTGCTATTGTTTTCTCATTTGCCATTTTATAATTCACCTCCTAAAAGTAAAATCCAATCCGTATAGCATCTCGAGGCTATAAGAATTGGATTTATTTCCGCTCTTATGCCTCGGTAGGTCTTATTTTATTGCCTACTGTCTTTGGCTATATTTCATAAATTATTTTTGGTCAATATACATACTTGGACCCATTGTTGTAGATATTG
>CAKOZB010000062.1 GCA_934131055.1 uncultured Clostridia bacterium
ATTTGAGCAGCACCTGTGATCATGTTCTTTACGTAGTCTGCGTGTCCTGGGCAGTCAACGTGAGCATAGTGTCTGTTTGCTGTTTCATATTCAACGTGAGCAGTATTAATTGTAATACCTCTTGCTCTTTCTTCTGGAGCACCATCGATTTGATCGTATGCTTCAAATTTAGCTTGTCCTAATAAGCTTAAGTATTTTGTAATAGCTGCTGTTGTAGTAGTTTTACCGTGGTCAACGTGACCAATTGTACCAATGTTTACGTGTGGCTTTGTTCTTACAAATTTTTCCTTTGCCATTTAATTTTCCTCCTTTTTAGTTAGTCCTGAGTCTTGCTCATGACTATTTATATTTAAAATTAATATCTTATTTCACACCTGCATTTTACTATATTTTCAAGTAAAATGCAAGTGTTATTTTTGTTTTCACAATATATACATATTTGTATATTATTCTGCTTTCTTAGATCTAGAAGCAACTATTTGCTCTAATACAGACTTTGGAACTTCTTCGTAATGGCTTGGTTCCATTGAATATGTTCCTCTACCTTGTGTCTTAGAACGTAAGTCTGTTGCATAACCAAACATTTCTGAAAGTGGAATAAATCCTCTTATTATTTGGTTACCGTTTCTAGCTTCCATTCCTTCCATTCTACCACGTCTAGAGTTAATGTCTCCAATAACATCTCCCATGTATTCTTCAGGAACAGTTACTTCAACCTTCATTATAGGCTCTAATATAACAGATTTTGCTTGCTTACATCCTTCTTTGAAAGCCATAGATGCAGCAATCTTGAATGCCATTTCAGATGAGTCAACTTCATGGTAAGAACCATCAACTAATGTTGCTTTGAAGTCTATAACAGGGTATCCAGCTAATATACCACTCATAGCAGATTCTCTTAATCCATCTTCGATTGGTTTGATGTATTCCTTTGGAACAGCACCACCAACGATTTTGCTCTCGAATTGAACTCCAGAACCTGGCTCTAATGGTTCCATTTCAAACCATACATCACCATATTGTCCGTGTCCACCAGATTGACGAACAAACTTACCTTGAACTTTAACTTTATTTCTGATTGTTTCCTTGTAAGAAACTTGTGGCTTACCAACTGTACATTCAACTTTGAACTCTCTCTTTAATCTGTCTACGATGATATCTAGGTGAAGCTCACCCATACCAGCGATAATTGTTTGTCCAGATTCTTGGTCTGTCCATGTTTTGAATGTTGGGTCTTCTTCAGCAAGTTTTGCTAAAGCTATTCCCATTTTTTCTCCATTAGCCTTATCTTTTGGCTCGATAGCTATATCGATAACTGGCTCTGGGAATTCCATTGATTCAAGTATAATTGGGTGATCTGGATCACATAATGTATCACCTGTTGATACATCTTTTAATCCAACTGCTGCTGCAATATCTCCTGCATAAACTTTTTCAATATCTTGTCTATGATTTGCATGCATTAATAGGATTCTTCCTATTCTGTCTTTCTTATCCTTTGTAGCATTTAAAACAGTAGTTCCTGTTGTACATGTTCCAGAGTAAACTCTAAAGAAGCATAGTTTTCCAACATATGGATCTGTCATTATTTTGAATGCTAATGCTGCAAATGGAGCGTTGTCATCAGTCTTACTTTCAACTTCGTTTCCATCTTCGTCAACACCTTTGATGTTTGGAATATCAAGTGGTGATGGTAAGTAGTCAACGATTGCATTTAATAATTCTTGAACACCCTTGTTCTTGTATGATGAACCACATGTCATAAGAATTAGAGCATTTGATAAAGTTCCTTTTCTTAATCCTGATTTAATTTCAGCTTCAGATAATTCTTCACCATCTAAGTATTTCATCATTAATTCATCATCTTGTTCTGCTGCTGCTTCAATCATTTCTTGTCTATATTTTTCAGCATCTGCTTTCATATCTTCAGGAATATCACATTCTTCAATGTCTTTTCCTAAATCATCTTTATGAATGAATGCTCTCATTTTTATTAAGTCAACAATTCCTTTGAAATTGTCTTCTGCACCTATAGGCAATTGAATTGGAACTGGATGAGCTCCTAATCTTTCTTTTATTTGGTTTATACAACCATAGAAATCAGCACCAGTAATATCCATTTTGTTTACATATACCATTCTTGGTACCATGTATTTATCAGCTTGTCTCCAAACTGTTTCAGATTGTGGTTGAACTCCACCTTTTGCAGCAAGTACTAGAACAGCACCGTCAAGAACTCTTAAAGATCTCTCAACCTCAACTGTAAAGTCAACGTGTCCTGGGGTATCGATAATGTTTATTCTATTACCTAACCAGTGGCAAGTTGTAGCAGCTGATGTAATTGTAATACCTCTTTCTTGCTCTTGGGCCATCCAGTCCATAGTAGCAGCACCATCATGAACCTCACCTATTTTGTGTGTTCTTCCTGTGTAGAAAAGTATTCTCTCTGTTGTTGTTGTCTTTCCTGCATCAATGTGAGCCATTATTCCTATATTTCTTGTTTTCTCTAAAGGAAATTCTCTTCCGTCTCCGGCCATATTTTTTCTTCCTTTCTAAATAATTTTTTCTTTTAATATACATGTAAAATTTCAACTAGAAGTAAGTATAACAAGGCAACCAAATCAAAAATAACGGAGGCGTACGTGGTGTACGTCGAGTATATTTTTAGATGAAGGTTAACGAAGTTAGACGACGCTTATAGTTTAAATTTTTAAAATTTGTAGTGAGCAAAAGCTTTATTAGCTTCAGCCATCTTATGCATATCTTCTTTCTTCTTGAAAGCTCCACCGTTTCCAGCTACAGCATCCATTATTTCTCCTGCTAATTTTTCAGACATAGTTTTTTCATGTCTCTTTCTAGCATATGAAACTAACCATCTAAGTCCTAATGTTTGTCTTCTTTCTGGTCTAATCTCTAATGGTACTTGGTATGTAGCACCACCAATTCTTCTAGCTTTAACTTCTAGAACTGGCATTACGTTGTTTAGTGCTGCTTCAAATACTTCTAGTGGATCTTTTTGCTCTTTTTCTTTTATGATATCGAATGCATCATAAACGATAGTTTGAGCAACTGTCTTTTTACCATCTAACATAACATTGTTTATTAACTTTGTAACAACTTTGCTATTATATATTGGATCTGGTAAAACATCTCTTTTTGCTATAAATCCTTTTCTTGGCACTTTTCTTCCCTCCTTATAAAATTGATACTGATTTATTACCTAGTATCTTCGGTACTCTAAAAAGTTTAATACTAAGCCTGTGGCTTTTCTTCTTAAAACATTTCTAGTTTAGTGCTATATATCTATGCTAAATTTAAGAACCTTAAATTAGTAAGTTATATGCACCTTCTAAGTATTTATATTGGAAATTAGAAGCAAGTATAACAAGGCAACCAAATCAAAAATAACGGAGGCGTACGTGGTGTACGTCGAGTATATTTTTAGATGAAGGTTAACGAAGTTAGACGACGCTTATAATTTTCAAGATTATTTCTTTGGGCGTTTAGCTCCATACTTAGATCTTCCTTGCATTCTGTCTTTAACACCTGCTGTATCTAAAGTTCCTCTTATAATGTGGTATCTAACACCTGGAAGGTCTTTTACTCTTCCTCCTCTTATAAGAACAACACTGTGCTCTTGTAAATTGTGTCCGATTCCTGGAATATAAGATGTTACTTCGTATCCGTTTGAAAGCTTAACTCTGGCAACTTTTCTTAAAGCTGAGTTTGGCTTCTTAGGTGTAACAGTTTTTACTACAGTACATACACCTCTTTTTTGTGGAGATCTTCTATCTGTTGTTTTCTTTTTCATAGAATTGTATCCATGTTGTAAAGCTGGTGATGTTGATTTTGTTGTAGTAGTTTTTCTTCCTTTTCTTACTAATTGATTAATTGTTGGCACTTAAATTTCACCTCCTAATTTTAATTTGCTAGTGCAATAAAATAAAGCTATTTATACTAGCTTTATTATTTTACCATATCATGCCACTAAAGTCAATGAATTATTATGAAATTTTTCCAGTTTCCGTAAGTATTTAGCACTATTTTAAAGTAATCTTTCCAATCTCGTTTTTGCACTTCATTTACATTCACTATTTCTATGCTCTCCAATATTTCACCATTTAGTTTTACTGTTAGCGTGCCCATTACATTCCATTGTTCTACCGGAGCCTCTACTTCAGTTAGTGCATTAATTGAGTATTCAATTTTATCGTTATCGCAGATTGGTATTGTTGCTTTTTCTATTGCACCTAATGCTAATTTAGGATTGCTTTGTTTTCCCTTTATTATTAAAATACGTTTTTCATTTATATTTTTCCATTTATTAAATTCTGCTATTATTTGTTCTTCCAAATTGTACATTTTGTATTTTGAAAAGGTATATTCTATTAAATTCACACTATCTTTTGTTCTGTCTTTTTTGGTATCTGCTCCCAAAACTATTGTAATTATATCCATATTATTTCTTTTGGTTTCTGTTACTAGGCATCGTCCCGCATTGTTTGTAAAGCCTGTTTTTACACCTACCACGCCATTTAGCATGCCTAATAACTCGTTAGTGTTGTTTATTTGCCTTGGCTGATTATTTATGTATATTGTTGTTGATTTTGTGCCGACTATTTTTGCAAAAGTTTCATTATCAATTGCATAATCTGTAAGTTTTGCAAGCTCTAACGCAGTAGTATAATGGTTTGCATCATCTAGTCCATGAGGTGTTACAAAATGAGTGTTTGTAAGTCCAAGTTCGGATGCTTTTTCATTCATTAATTCTGCAAATTCTTTTACACTCCCCCCAACATGTTCTGCTAATGCTACGGCAGCGTCGTTTCCCGACCTTAGCATAAGTCCGTATAACAAATCTCTTACACTAGCCTTGTCTCCTCTTTTTAGTCCTAATCTTGAGCCACCTGTTCCACCTGCTTTTGCACTTACTGTTACTGTTTCGTTCAAATCTGTTTTTTCTAGTATCACTATTGTAGTCATTATTTTTGTTGTTGAGGCCATAGCTGATTTAACATCTTCATTTTTTCCTATTATCATACTTTTTGAGATTCTGTCGTACACAATATATCTTCTAGAATTTGTTTTTGGAAGTTCAGACACATTTGAAGCTGTAACTTCTATTGTATCTTCAAAATCAACCTCGTTATCCACATCATCTGCACAAGCAGTGGAAAAGTTAAGTAAAATTAGCAGAAAAATAAGTATACTGTAAAATATTTTTTTCATTTATTTCACCTCATTATTAATAAATATAATAAATTTAAAAATTTATTACTTAAATTTTACAATAAAAAAGATAAGGACTATTACTTTTCCTTATCTTATAGTTATTTTTCTTACATAATTTTATATAAATTATTTTTTAGCTTTCGCTATAGCGAAAATTTAGTCTATTATGCCTCTTTTTTTCATTCTTTCCCATGCATCATTTTCTAAAGACCTTTCTGCTCTTTCTTCATGTTCTTCAGCACGCTCTGCAGATTGTTTCTCTGCCTGTTCTTCTCTAATTAATTCTACTTTGTCAGCATAGCAATCAGCTTCCCTTTCTGCAAATTGTTTTTTATATTCATCTGGTGCAATATTTAGCGTTTCTGCTTCTTTTGCAAGAGTTGTGGTCGTTCCGTCATGTAAAGTTATTTCTTGGTCCATATCAATTTCAACATCATTATTAGGGTTATCATCAACATTTCTTAACTTAGTTTCAGTTGTTTCTCCAAGTTGATGCTCTGTTTTATCAATTGTTTCTTTCAATTCAGCATCAGTTGTTCTGCTATCATTCATAAATTCTTGAACTTCTCTTGTAGTAGGCTTTTGTGTTGATGAATTCACAGTACTTCCTATATATTTATTTTCGTTTGGACTACGTCTTATATATGTAGTTTCGATTATTCCATATTGTCCAATAGTAACCGAAAAACCTTCTCTTTGATTAGGCATTGTAAACAATGCTGATGTTTGTTGTTCTTTTACTTGTGAACCATCTCTATTTATAGAGTATATCGATTTTCCAGTATTTACTCCTTGTCTTTCTTCCAAACCTTGAACTGGTTCCATCTTTCCATCTTGCGTCATTCCCCAGAACGAATAAAGGGAATTTCCGCGTGTTTGACTATTCGCAGATACTACAAAAATTTTAGAATATTTCCCTGTAACATTTGCTATATCTTCAAAACTTTTCTGGTCGGTAATTCTTTCATGTGGATCAATAGTAGAACAAGATTTAATATCATCTTTAGTAATTCCTGACTGTTTAGCAATTTGTTCCATGCTCTCCTCTTCGCTTTTAAGTTCTTGTTCATTCTCTGCCTCTTGGGAATTCTCTTTTTTAGTCATTCCTTGCCCAATTGTTTCATTTTGTTTTGCATTTTCGAGCTCTTCTTTACTTAATTGAAAATCTTCAACTTCTTGTTTTGAGTTTATATTTGGGAGTTTTTCACTTACCTCTTGTATTTGTGGCAATTCATAATGCTTACCATTCATAGAATGCAAAAGTGCATATATTGAAGGGTTCAAAGACTTCATTTGCTCTAAGTATTCGTTAGAAAATTTTATATTTGAATTTTCATCTATCATTGCAATTGGCATTCCATCTTGATATAACAAAATTCTATTACCATAAAACTTTTCAGGTTCTTTTATGTTTACTTGATATACATCTTGCACCCCATACATTATAGGACTTTTATCACTTTGCAATACAATTTGTTTATAATACGAAATTCCATCAACAGGATTTTTTTCTCCTTCTTGATGTTCTTTATATAAGGTTAACATATTTTGTTTGATAATATCTTTTTCAGATTTGTTTGGTGTTTTATTTTCTTCCATAGAAATCTTCTCCTTTTTCCCTTATTGGCATAAGAACTATACACCATAGTCTAAAGTGCCGATTCATAACCTTATTATATATCAAAATTACAGTTGTGTCATTACTTTAATGCATTTTTATATTTTAGTTAAGAATAAATCTAAAAATTCTCAGTCTTTACTCCATCATTTATACCTCTATATAAAAATTAAAGCAACCAATTTATTAGATTGATTGCTTTTATAAGATTATCCATTTTTTAAATAATCTATATTATTCATAGTCTCTGCTGCTTCTGCATTAGCTTTAGACTTCATTTGTCTAGCCGTTTCAGCATTAATTGGTCCATTTGTTCTTTCAGTCATGTTTCTCTCAAGCTTATTAGCTAAACGATTTTGAGCTTTAGAAATCTTATCGTCAGATTCAAAGGTTGAATCACTATATTTTTCTGCTAATTGCATAGTTGCTACAGTCTTGTCATAGTTAGAGCCATGATTTTCAGCGTTTCCTGCTCCATTAGGGTTCTGTGTATCAAGTTTCTTTTTCAACTTAACAGCCCTATCTAGCTTTTTAGCATCTGTAACACCCGAGTCATAAGATAATTCAGCTCTTTGTCTTAATTCTGCATCCAGTTCTGATTTATTCATAGTAGGATTCTTTTCAATAAGTCTATTTCTATTTTCTTTACTTGACATATATGATTTTATATAATCATTTCTTTGTTTTTCAGGTCCGAATCCATTTACTGTGTCACTTATAAAGCTTCCTAATGCTGTATTCTCAACATTGCTACTAATATTTCCAACAGCACTACTTAATCTGCCTCCTGCCGCATATCCAGCAGTCATTCCCGCTGCCATTCCTTTAAACATATCTCCCATGTCTCCGCCAACAGCTCCTAGTCCTAATCCAATCATTCCCATTCCAGCCATAGTAGCACCTCTTACTGCAAGCTTCGCACCAGTTTTTCCAACGTTTGTTGCAATGCCTTTTAATCCGCCAGCTTTTTGCCATCTAACATTTGTAGCCGTTTTGAAGTT
The DNA here is from genome assembly GCA_934131055.1 of uncultured Clostridia bacterium. Lineage (GTDB taxonomy): Bacteria > Bacillota > Clostridia > TANB77 > CAG-508 > CAG-245. Next base: position 7,852 of record CAKOZB010000062.1, read on the forward strand.
TTCCCATTTTTCATCTCTAACAGCTTTAAATTTATCCTTGTCTGTATTGCCATTAGCATTATCAGTATCACTATCTTGTTGTTGTCCAGCTTCTGTTGCTGTCTGGCCAGCTTCAAGTTGTCCATTTTGTTCTTGTGCTGCTGCTATC
>CAKOZB010000063.1 GCA_934131055.1 uncultured Clostridia bacterium
ATAAAGTGTTGAAGCAATTGACATTGAAGGATTAGAAAAAAAGATAAAAAAATTGCCTACATTTAGTTGACACATACCACTAAGGATTAATAAAAACAATGTATTGATAATTATACATAATTATGATATAAAATAGATAAGTAAATGAGAGGAACAACACAAATGAACAAAAGAAATTATAGAGAAATTTATTTAATATTAAATAAACTTGGAAAAGAATACATAGATAAAATACCTCCTAATATATACCAATATATAGTAGAAAATATGGATACTGAAACTGATCAGAATAATAGGATAAGCAAAGAGACTATATCTTTTATTGCGGCACTTCATTATAAATATTGGTTACAGAATGAACAAGAAAAGGACAAGTTTTTAAGAATATTAACTGAAAATCAAGCAAAAATGAATGAGAATAATAATCTAGAAAATATGTTCAAAAAAGGAAAAAATGAACAATTTACAGATATTAAAGCAGAGAATGAACCAGTGAATAATATGCAACTTGTTCGAGTCGAAAAATGGTATAATAAAATTATTAGATTTTTTAAAAGGATTTTTAATATAGGGGATAAGAAATAATGACAGAAGAAGAATTAGAAGAATATCGTCAGTTAAATGCAAATGAACAAATTGAAAAAGTAGAAGAATTAGTAAAAAATTTAAGAGGCAAATATGCTGACATTTTTGCAACCTATAAAGATGTTTTTTATAGGACAAAACCAGAAGCCTTTGAAAAGGTAAGAAAATTATTAATTGATGACATAATTAGTATGAGACAAAACTATGAAAAAAGGAAACTTGGAGTATTAGTTAAGAACAATATAAATTATGTAAATAAAGAACTTGCTAATCAATTTGATGATATGATATCTATTTTACTTCAAGGCAAAAATGAAAATGAAACTAGTCAAATAAAACAAGAGTATATAACAAAATATATAAAAGAAAAAAATTTTATTGGCGTTGTAAAAGTATATGCGTCAGAAAATCAAAATTCAATAGATGAATTTGGAAAATTGTATGAATTATTACAGAGTGAAGCAGTAGATAAATATTTTGATGATTGCGAGGATATTGAAACTGATGAAGAAAGAATGCAAGCAAAAGAACAGGGCACAATAAGTTTAATTGAAGGACTAATTGATGGAAGTTCGAATAATGTTTTTGAAAATGATACTATTATAAATATGCTTATAGCTGAAAAGGATAAATTCGATTTTAGTATTTTAATTGGTAAAATGTCTGCTGAAAAACAAATTGAACATTGCGATGAAATTATTCGATATTTAGAATCAAAATCAGAAAGTACATATGAATTTACAACGACGTTAAATTCAGTAAAAAGCGAATGTAAAAATACAGAAAAATTTAAAGCTTACTTAATACCGAAAATTCAAGAATATATAAAATCAGAAGAATCACAGGTATATAAGCTCTCTAATATCTTAAAAGAAGCTACTCCAGAAATACAAAATGAGTTGAAAGAAGATATAGAAAATTATTTGCTAGTATGTAAATCTTATGAGTTAGCGACTATATGGGAAAGTATATCAGAGGAAAAACAAAGTGATTGGATAAGAGAAATATTAAATAAATTAGCTGACAGATATAAAGATGATCCTAAAAGTTACGAATATAGTGGCAAAATTGCTAGTATATGGGCTAACACATCAAAACAGGTGCAGAGTGAAAACAGTGATTTATTTTTTGAACTTTATGAAAAATTAAAAGATAGCAGTAGTGAATTTGCACAAATGTGGAGTGGCACGAAGGAACAAGAAAAGTATTTTGAGGAGCTATACACAATGTTGCAAAATGAAGATCAAGATAATTTTCTGCTTACTAAAATAGATGATATATGGGAAAAAACCAATGAAAATTTACAAAGAAAATATATTGCAATAGTACTAGATGATAATCCAAAGGATAGGATTTCTATATTTTCAAAAACGAATGAAGATATACAAAAAGAAATTTTTGAAAGAAAACAACAAGAAAATATATCTGAAAAAGAATTTGTAGATTTATATTGTGGACTTAGTGCAAACTTAAAAACAGACAAACAGGATATGTTTTGGAAATTTTTTGCGACAAATATTCAAGAAAATCCAAAACTTGCTATTAAATTATGGGAAAATATGGGCAATCAATTTCAAAGAGAAAATTTTTATAGGGCTTTTGAATTTGTAAAAGTAGATGATGATCTACTACTTGAATTCTGGAAAAATACATATAAAAATAATGAAAGCATTGATATTGCCAAAGATTTACTTGAATATTCTAAGAATAATATTGACCTTTATAAAAGAATATATAATTATTCGGAATTCAACATAGACGGATTGTTTGAAGCAGCAATGGAAATACAAAAAGACAATTTTGATAATCAATTACGTTTGTGGCAAGGAATGTATGAATATAATCAAAAAGAACATGCTGAGTGGCTTATTAAAAGTTGCGAAGAACATAAAGATAACACAAAAGATGTATTGAATTTATGGAATACAAGCAAAGCTGGTATACAAAAAAGTAATCCTCAAATATTACATAGTATATTAAATAGCAAAGATTTACCTAAAGCTGGATATTCGTATTTATTGCAGAATACCACAGAAGAATTACTCACAGAAGATATTATGTTAAAACTTATGGAAAAAATAGATGAAAAAGATGCTTCAAGTATGCTAGAGAGGTATAATTTGCTAAAGAAAATGAATCCAAGATTGAATACTTCTTTGAATTTAAGTATGCTAAGAAGAGAAATATCGGATAGTTTTGGAATAGATAAAATTGTAAAATTATCGACAGATGTAGAGTTACAAAAGAAACTTGAAGCACACATGGAAGATAAAAATTTTATGCATGTAATTAGCAATGTTGCTAAAAGTAGTCATAATTGGGTATTAGAAATTAGTACAATCTGTAGAAACTTAGATGAACATTCGGAGTTAATGGAAAGCATTAAAGATAAAAATTTAGATGAAAAGCAGTTAAAATTATTGTATTTGTGCTTGTTAGAAGAAAAAAACTGGTTTAAGGTAAACTCATTAGGAGATTTGGAAGGTTATTCAGATAAAAGAAGAAAAATGTGTTGTGAAATTTTAGAGGGAAAAGATGTTGCAGGAGAAATGTCTGAAGATTTTTCAAAATTAACCGAAGATGAAAAGAAAATATTTGCGGTACTAGAATTATCATATGGAATGGATATAGAAACAGCAAAAAATTTGGTATATAAATATGGAAAAGATATTGACCAGATTTCAAAAGAACAACCGCAAAATAAGACAGTAGAAGAAATCAAAGTGCTTTCTACAATTTTAAAATTAACAGGAAAAGAAGCAGAAGAACTATATAGAGATAATCAAATTAAGATTCAAAATTGGTACGATATTGAGTTTTCTACTGGAGCACATATTGAGGAACAAGCATTAGAATTATATGAGGAAATGTATAGAGATGCTTTAAAAGTGCAAGAAGTTCAACTTGAAAGTGTACAGTATCAAGGAAGAAAAGTCCCTGTTACAGAGGTTGTGGGAGATTTTAAGGCATTTATAAGGGTAGAAGGCGCTTATAGCATGTGGGAAGAACCAGAAGATTTTTCTACATATTTTGACGATGTGGACCCATATGGAAATGGAAATTGCAAGAGCTTTGTGGCAAATAATTTACTTGCAAGAGCAAGACCAAAAGGACCAACATTTGGTTTTAATCAATGTAAAGAAAATTCATTTCTTTTAATGGCTCCTTGGGATATAGCATCAAATAGAGCTAATTATTCTTTTTCTACGTCAAGTGCAAATTGGGACTATAAAAAAGGAGTGCAGTTTAGAACACCAGAAAATATGATTGATGCTACAAGAGATAATCATAATGAAGTTGTAACACAAAAGTGGTTCTGGAATGAACAAGAACAAAAATTAGAAAGGGATAAGCCCGATTTTGTTATATATATGAAAACAAGTTTGAATCCAGAAGAAGATCCTCAATATAAAATGAGTATTAAGGCTGCTGCACAACTAGGAATACCAATGAAAATTATTGATTTTGAGAAAAATATTCAAAGAGAACAACAAAGAGTAATAAAATATTTGCAAGTATTAGAAGGAAAAATTCCGAATGATACAAAAATGACAGATGAACAACTAATAAGAAGGATAATTCTAGATACAGAAAATAATAGGGTTGCAATGAGATTTGCAGACGAAGAATACCAAAGTAAGTATTTTACGTCAGAAACAAGAGATTCTATATATGATGCAATTAGTCAAAGAATAGTAGAAGAAAAGGATAAAAATCCAGAAAAATATAAGGTACTTAAAAGATGCTTTGATGAAACTATGTTATTGGAAGAACAAAAAGAACATACTAATACAGGGTATGCCACAGATTCAGAAAGAGAGCATGGTTTTTATGTTAGACAAAGAGCAAAAGCAATGGATACTGAAAAAATAGAGGAGTTCGGTTGTAGAACTGAAACCGAAAATGAAATTCGAAACAAATTGGAAAATGTCTCAAAATTACCATACTATAAAGGAAATAAAGCACACTCAATAGAACATATAGAAAGAGTAACATTATTTTCCGGAATATTGGCCGAAATGGAGTGCATTGATGAAGAAAGTAGAACAAGTCTATTGGCTGCTGCTGCATTTCATGATAGTGGTAGAGCGGGAAGAGATGGAAACACAGAACATGCAGAAGCAAGTGCTATTCAAGTAAAGAAATATTTAGAAGAAAATCCGGATAATCCTTTTGGAATAACTAGAACAAATATTGGAATAATTCAAACAGCTATACATTACCATGAACATGCAGAAAGAAATATTGGTCATATAGACGAAGAAATGATTGAAAAACTTGCAAAGGGCTACAATGTAAAAGAAAAGGATTTTCAAAGAACAAAAAAGATATGCGAATTATTAAAAGATGCCGATGCTTTAGATAGGTGCAGATTTGCTAATAGAGCTACATTGAATCCAGATTTTTTAAGGAGTAAATCTGCAAGAACCACCGGAATGATAAATTTTGCCAGAAATGTTAATAATGAAATGGCTAAATATGCTTTGATTAACGTATATGGAAAAGAAAAAGGTGACATTATGCTAGGTGCAGAAGTTGCACAATTACGAAAAGCAAGAGTAAAACGAGCTGAAAGTGAAGATTATGTTGAGCCAACAATTCCTGTACAGGTGCTATTGGAAATAATAGGTTTAGAAAAAGAAAATGAAATGCAAAAAAACAATGAAAAACTACTAGGACTGTATGAAAGATATGGTGTTACAAAGGAAGACATTCAGACTGTGGCTAGAGTTTTTGAAGAAAGAATGAATGGCAAAAGTATAGAAGAAGATAAAGAAAGGTATGAAAGATAAATGGAAAAAGACGAAAATGAAAAAGAGAAAGAGAAAGATATAGTGTATGAAAGAACTCTTGAGTTAAAAAAAATGTTGGAAGAGTTGAAAAAGTCACAGAAAAAAGATGAAGAAGAAAGATAAATTGATATTAGAAGTTTTATGTAATTTTTCTCTTGTACTTTACACAATTTGAATATATAATATAGATGTCAAAAGTTAAGTACTGATAGGAGGAAAAATAAACATGACATTTATAGAAAAAATGAAAATGCAAGCAAAGCAAGACATTAAAACTATTGTGCTTCCGGAGAGTGAAGATTTACGTACTCTTGAGGCAACAGAAATAGTTCTAAAGGAAGGCTTTGCTAATATTATTTTAATAGGTAATCCACAAGAAATAAATGAATTAGCTGAAAAAAATAATATAAATTTAAATGGAGCTCAAATTGTAAATCCTGCAACTTCTGCTGATTTTAGCAAATATGCTAACGATTTATATGAATTAAGAAAAAATAAAGGTATGACTTTAGACCAAGCAAAAGAGCTATTGAAAACATATAGCAGATATTTTGCAACAATGATGGTAAAAGAAGGAGATGCTGATGGATTCGTTTCTGGTGCATCACACCCAACTTCAGATACATTAAGACCAGCCCTTCAAATTTTGAAGGCTGCACCTGGAACAAAATTGGTATCTGCATTTTTCGTAATGGTATTGCCAGACAAAGAATTTGGAGATGATGGAGTATTTATATTCGCAGATTCTGGATTAAACGAATATCCAGATGCAGATGCTTTATCTGAGATTGCAATATCATCAAGCAAGAGCTTTAAAGAGTTAATTGGAGACGAGCCAAAGGTTGCAATGCTTTCATATTCAACACATGGAAGTGCTCATTCGCCATTAACAGATAAAGTTATAGAAGCAACAAAATTATTGAAAGAGAAAGCACCAGATTTAATAAGCGATGGAGAAATTCAGTTAGATGCTGCAATTATTCCAGAAGTTGCTGAAAGAAAGGCACCAGGAAGCCCTCTACAAGGTAAAGCAAATATATTGATATTCCCAGATTTGGACGCTGGAAACATCGGCTATAAACTAACACAAAGGTTCGGACACGCAGAAGCATATGGACCATTATGCCAAGGTGTTTCTAAAGCCGTAAACGACTTATCAAGAGGTTGTTCAAGCCAAGATATTGCTGGTGTTGTAGCAATAACAGCAGTACAGGCTCAAAAAATAAACTAAATGTTATGTGAATCAATAATAGAAATAATTTGTTTTTTAAAATTAAACATGTCGTGCTTGATCGGGGCTCATTCGACCACTCAAGGCGCACTTCCAGTTTAATTTAGCAAAAACGAAAATTATTTCTATTGCAAGTAAAATAACGTAAAAAGGGAGGTAATTTATGAAAATTTTAGTTTTAAACTGTGGCAGTTCTTCTCTTAAATATCAGCTTATAGATATGGAGAATGAAAAGGTAATTGCAAAAGGTTATTTTGAAAGAATTGGTAATTACGATTCGTTCGTAACCCATAAAGTTAATGGAGAAAAGTATAGATATGACGTAATTGCCAGAGACCACGGCGAGGCTATTAAGTTTGTGTTAAAGCAATTTACAGATGAAAGATATCCTGTTATAAAGAGTTTAGGTGAAATAGCTGCAATAGGACACAGAATTGTTCATGGTGGAGAAAAGTTCCAAAAATCTTGTATTATAACAGAAGAGGTAAAGAAGGGAATTGAAGATGCTGTAAGATTTGCACCACTTCATAACCCAGCGCATTTACAAGGAATAAAAGCTTGTGAAGTTAATTTACCAGGTAAGCCTAATGTTGCAGTATTCGATACGGCATTCCATCAAACTTTAAAGAAAGAACAATATTTATATCCAATTCCATATGAATATTACGAAAAATATGGAATAAGAAAATATGGATTCCATGGAACATCTCATAAATACGTTTCATTAGAAATTGCAAAATTACTAGGAAAACCAATAGAAGAACTAAAAATAATAAATTGCCATATAGGTCAAGGTGTAAGCTTATGTGCCATTCAAAATGGCGTCAGTGTAGACACAACAATGGGACTTACACCATTAGGCGGAGTTGCAATGGGTTCACGTTCTGGAGACTTAGATCCATCAGTAGTAACCTACTTGATGTCTAAGGAAAATATGAACCCTGCTCAGATTGATGAAATACTAAATAAACGTTCTGGGTTATTAGCACTTTCTGGAATATCATCTGACAACAGAGACGTAGAAAGAGCAATAGCACAAGGGGACGAAAGAGCTATTTCATCACTAAAAGAATATGACTTCATAATAGCCCAATACATAGCCAAAATGGCTGTTACAATGAACGGAGTAGATGTAATAACATTTACAGCTGGAGTAGGGGAGAAAGGCCCAATTTCTAGAGCAGGAATATGTAGCCATTTAACATTTATGGGAGTATTATTAGACCCAGATAAAAACAACTCTGTAAGAGACACAGAAAAAGAAATCTCGAGTGAAAATTCAAGAGTAAAAGTTTGGGTAGTTCCAACAAACGAAGAGCTAATGATAGCAAGAGAAACAATGGAACTTGTAAAATAAATATTAACTTTGCCCAATAGGGG